>CAMFHW010000022.1 GCA_945952175.1 uncultured Phenylobacterium sp.
GCCGTCCAGTCCGGCTCCAGCTTCTTCAGCATCTTGGTGGCCGGCATGCCGGCGGCGCAGGCGATCTGGGCGCGGCTGACCTCGCTCGACAGGTTGCGGGTCAGGCCATGGCTGCGGATGCGCACCACGTCCTCCGCCGACCACAGGTCGGGGGTCGAACCGGCCAGCTCGAACTCGCGGGGAAGCTTGCGCTTGCCGTCCCGGATTTCGCCGACATAGGCGTTCACCCCGGCCACGAAGGCCTCGGTGTTCGCCTGGGCGCCGGCGCCATAGGCGGCCCACTCCTTGGCCATGTCGCCGCGATAGAGGAACAGGCGCGAGGCGCGGTCCTGGGCGGCGAAGGCGGGACCGAAGTCCTTGGCCAGCAGGCCCAGCCCCTTCTTGCGCCACAGGTCGATCTGCCAGAGCCGGTCGCGGGCGGCGTTGTAGCCCTGCAGGAAGAAGGCGTCGCGGCGGCTGGCGGCGTAGATGTGCGGGATGCCCCACTTGTCGACCCGGATCTCGGCCGGCGCTTGCAGGCCCGCGACGGTGTGCTGTTCCTGGGCCGGGGCGGCGAGGGCCGGCCCCGCCCAGATGGGACCGAGCACACAAAGGCCGGCCACGACGGCGGCGATCCGATGGCGCATGTGACGAGCCTCCCCAACGCTTTGGCTTGAGGCTAGGCCGCGCGCCGGGCGGGGACAATCGTCAGCCGGCGTCGAGCGCCGAATAGAGGGTCCGGGCCTCGGCCGGCGGGCCGCGACGCTCGCCAAGCGCCTCGACCGTCACGGCGGTCAGCCGGCCACCGACCGCGAAGACCAGCTGGTCGCCGACCTTCACGGGCCTGGCGCATTTGTCGATGCGGGTCTCGGTCCCGGCGCGGGTGAGGCGCACCTTGCCCTCGTCCAGGAACTTGGCGGCCAGCGAGCGGGTCTTGAAGAACCGCGCGCGCCACAGCCAGACGTCCGCGCGCACCGAGCCGGCGGCCTCGCTCACGGGGCGGCGCCGGACTTGCGGCGGCGACGCGGGCGGCGCCGGGGGGCGGGGCGGTCCTTGAGCGCGGCCAGGGCGGCGAAGGGGGAGGCGAGCGGCGGCCGGGCCTCGGCCTTCGCTTCGGCGCGTTCGCCGCGACGACGCCAGGCCAGCGGCGCGCCCGGTCTGGGCTTGGCGGCGGGGGCGAAGCCCAGGGCGCGCAGGATCGCCTTCAGCTCGGCCTCATCCCAGCCCAGCTCCTCGCGGGCCTGGTCGGAGATCAGCATGGCCTGGCCCTGCTTCGGCGCGGCGCGCATCAGGGCGTCCAGTCGCTCCAGCGCCTCGAGGGGCACGGCGTAGCCGCCGATCGCCATCCGCCCGAAGGCGCTGAGGTCGCGGGCTTGCGGCGCGGGGTCGGGCAGGCGGGTGAGCGCGCCGGCGCCGGGCCGCCAGCCGGTCGCGAAGCCGGACGCGAAGGCGATGGCCTGCGGCCTCAGCAGGCCTGGCAGGTAGATGGCGAAGGCCGAGAGCTTGACGCCCAGCGCCTTCAGGGCCCGCCGCTCGACCTGGCTCAGCGCCTTGGCCTCGGCGCGGACCTGGGCGCGGTCCAGCACGCCGCCAGCCTCGATGAGACGATAGGCGAGGCCGCGGGCCAACCCCTTGACCCTGCCGCTGGCCACGGCTGTCTCCAGCTTGCGCAGCGGCGCGAGGCGGCGGCCGGCCTCGGCGGCGAGCCAGGCCTCCAGTCGGCGCTGGGCGCGCTCGCGCGCGGCCGCGTGGCCGAGCTCGCCATGGAGCCTGACCCGGGGCGCGAAGGGCGTGCCGCCGGCGAGCGCCCCCGCCGCCTCGCCGCGCCACATCACAGCGCCGTCCGGCGACAGCGAAAACGCGTCGTCGGGATCGGCGGCGAGCTGGCCCAGCCGTTTGGCGATCTCCGGCCCGACCGCGGCGTTGGCCGCCGCCCGCAGGGCCTTTTCCTCCAAGAGCGAGGAGCCCTTGGCGGGCTCGAAGTTCACCCCGGCCAGGCGGCCGACATACTGGCCCTCGACGGTCACCACGCCGTCGGCGCCGACCCCGGCCAGCAATTCCTCACGCACGCGCAGGCCGCGCATCAGGGCGCTGGTCCGCCGGTCGACGAACCGGGCCATCAGCTTCTCGTGCAGGGTGTCGGAGAGCCGGTCCTCCAGGACGCGGGTGCGTCCTTGCCAGCCCGGCGCGTCCTTCAGCCAGTCCGGCCGGGTGGCGACATAGGCCAGGGTCCGCGCGCTCGCCAAGCGGTTGGACAGGGTGTCGATCTCGCCGTCCGTGCGGTCCAGGTGCTTGTACTGGGCCGCCATCCAGTCCTCCGGGACCCGGCGACTGTGACTCGCCAGCCAGAAGAAAAATTCGCGGATCAGGCGAACATGCTCCTCGTGGCTGGTCTTGCGGAAGTCGGGCGTCTGGCAGACGTCCCACAGCCGGATCAGGGCCGAGCGGTCGCGGCAGCGGTCCGCCACCTCGGGTTCGGCGGCGAGCTGGCGAAGGGTGATCTCGTCCAGCGCCTCGGCCGAAAGGGTCAGGCCTTCGCGCCCCGGGGCTGTCGAGAGCGACCGCATCAGGTTGGCGAGCGAGGAGAAGTCGAGCCCCGCATTGCGCCATTCGGCGGCGGCCACCGGCTCGAACTGGTGATGTTCCACCGCCTCGACAAGGTCGGGATCCATCTCCTCGCATTCGCCGGTGACGCCAAACGTCCCGTCGGTGCGGAAGCGGCCGGCGCGGCCGGCGATCTGGCCGATCTCCTGCGGATAGAGGAAGCGGGTCCGCTTGCCGTCGAACTTGCGCAGGCCGGCGAAGGCCACGTGGTCGACGTCCATGTTCAGGCCCATGCCGATGGCGTCGGTGGCCACCAGGAAGTCGACCTCGCCGGACTGATAGAGCGCCACCTGGGCGTTGCGGGTGCGGGGGCTGAGCGAACCCATGACCACGGCCGCGCCCCCGCGCTGGCGGCGGATCAGCTCGGCGATGGCGTAGACCTGGTCGGCGGAGAAGGCGACCACGGCCGAACGGCGCGGCAGGCGGGTCAGCTTCTTGCTGCCGGCATAGGTGAGGTTCGAGAACCGCTCGCGGCTGACGATCTCGGCCTGGGGCAGGAGCTTGCGCACCAGGCGCGCCATGGTCGCCGCGCCCATCAGCATGGTCTCGGACTTGCCGCGGGCGTGCAGCAGGCGGTGGGTGAAGACGTGGCCGCGCTCGGGATCGGCGCAGAGCTGGATCTCGTCCACCGCCATGAACTCGACCTCGCGGCTGAGCGGCATGGCCTCGACGGTGCAGACGAAATAGACCGCGCGCGGCGGGACGATCTTCTCCTCGCCGGTGATCAGCGCGACGCGGCTCGCCCCCCGGGCCTTGACGATGCGGTCGTAGATCTCGCGCGCGAGCAGCCGCAGCGGCAGGCCGATCATGCCGGAGGCGTGCCCCAGCATCCGCTCGACCGCGAGGTGGGTCTTGCCGGTATTGGTCGGCCCCAACACCGCCACCAGCCGGGGCGGGGCCGCGCCGGACGGGCGGTCACTCATGACCGAAAGGTGGGGCGGGAATCGCGGCGGGGCAAGCGTCGCCGCCGCCCGCGCGGAACGAGTCGGCGGGGCGCACCATCACATTGAAGAAATATTTTGTGCGCGTGACAGTTGTGTGATGTCTTTCGGGCGGACGGGGGGCTGGACGCGAATGAAAGTCGACCTGAGCGGCGACGCCCTGAGCGCGGAGGACGCCTTCATCTCGGCCGACTCGGCCGAGCCGCACATCAGCCG
Source organism: uncultured Phenylobacterium sp. (assembly GCA_945952175.1). Lineage (GTDB taxonomy): Bacteria > Pseudomonadota > Alphaproteobacteria > Caulobacterales > Caulobacteraceae > Phenylobacterium. The sequence goes on from CAMFHW010000022.1 coordinate 3,741, forward strand.
GGCGCGCGCGATCCTCAGAAGCCATCCGGAAGTGCGGGACCTGACCGGCCCCGCTCCCTCGACATTCCTGGTGCTGCTGGCGCTGGTCGGGGCCCAGATCGCGATCGGCCTGTGGCTTCGCGACCGGCCCCTGTGGATGCTGGCGCTCGCGGCCTACACGGTCGGCGCGGTGATCAACTGCGGCGTCCTCAACATGATCCACGAGGCGAGCCACGGCCTGATCTTCCGCGGGCGGCGCTGGAACCGGCTGGCCGCCTACATCGCCAACCTGGGCACCTTCTGGCCGTCGGTGGAGGCCTTCTTCCACTACCACCTGCCGCATCATCGCTATCTCGGCGAATACGAGCGCGACACCACGATCGCCCGACGCTGGGAGGCTCGGATGATCGGGCGCAGCGGCCTGCGCAAGGTCCTGTGGTTCGTGTTCTTCGCGGTGATCTATCCGTTCCGCGTCCGCGGCATGAATGTCGGGCGCGTCGACAACCGCCGGATCGTCTTCAACTTCGTCCTGCAGATCGCCTGGTGGGCGGTGCTGTACAGAGTCGGCGGCTGGTATCCGATCGCCTATCTGGCGCTGTCGTTCTACTTCCACTTCGGCCTGCACCCGCTCAACGCCATCGCGCTGCAGGAGCACGTCTTCGTCCACGCCGGCGAGGAGAGCTACAGCTACTACGGCGTCGGCAACTGGATCACGTTCAACGCCGGCTATCACGTCGAACACCACGACATGCCCTCGATACCCTGGTCGCGCCTGCAACGCCTGCGGCGGCTCGCGCCGGAGTTCTACGAGGGCCGCCATCCCTACTCTTCGTGGACCGGTCTCATCGTGACGTTCGTCCGCGATCGCCGGTGGAGCCTTTGGGCGCGCACGACGCGGCCGCCGGGCCGCAGCCTGTCCACGGCGGGCAGGACCTAGCGACCCCCATTTTTCGAGGATCAGGCGACAGACATGCGGACGCTCGCGAGGAAGGTGGCCGGGTCGGAACCCGAAGAGCCGCGGCCGGAAAGCCGATCGTCCGCACCGCGTGGGGCGAAGGCCGCGGCGGCGTGGCCGACGCCCTCGGCCTTGAGCTATCCGGCGGGCCCGCCGGAATTCGTGTCAGGCTCGGGGTGCCATCTGGCCGACGCCGCGGGCGGGCGCTATCTGGACGGCTGCGCGGGCACCTTCAACATCGGGCTCGGCTACGGACATCCTATGGTGACCGAGGCGGTCGTCCGCGTGCTGGCCACGGGCCTGCCGCACGTCTCGAGCTCGTTCGATCACCGGCAGGTCACGGCCGCGGCGCAGGCCCTGGTCGATGTCGCCCCCGGCGCCATCGAATACTGCCACTTCAAGGGCTCCACCGGCGGCAGCACCGCGGTGGAGCAGGCGATGCGCCACGCCTGGGCGGCGACCGGCAAGCGTTCCTTCGTCGCCTTCCGGGACAGCCATCACGGCCAGACGATCGCCACGACCGGCCTGTCCGGCATGCCGTTCCGCCGCAACCGCCTGCCGGTCGCGCCGCTGCCGGTGACCCATGTCGACGCGCCGGACTGCTTCCGATGCAGGTGGGGCAAGACGCCCGACAGCTGCGGGCTGGAATGCATCGGCGCGATCGAGCGCGCGCTGGACGCGGCGCCGACCGGCGAGGACGACGTCGCGGCCTTCGTGGGCGAGCCGATCCTGGGCGCGGGCGGTGGCGTCACGCCGCCGAAGCCCTGGTGGGGCGAGCTGAAGAGCCGGCTGGACGCGCGGGGCGTGCTGCTGATCTTCGACGAGGTGCAGACCTTCGGGCGGACCGGCTCGTTCTTCGCCGCCGGATACTACGGTGTGGATCCCGACATGATCGCCGTGAGCAAGGGGATCAGCGGCATCGGCATCCCGGGCGCGGCGGCCCTGCTGATGACCGAGAACCTGCGCGTGCTCGGCACGGCGGAGCGATCGCTCACCTCGGCCGGATCGGTGCTCGCCTGCGCAGCCGTCGAGGCCACGATCCAGGTGATGCGTGGGCCGGGGTTCTTCGAGAACGCCCGCCGGTCCGGAGAAGTGCTCGCCGACCGCCTGGAGCGCATGGCGCGCGAATTCGAACGCGTCGGCACGGTCCGGGGCTTCGGGCTGATGACCGGCCTCGAAATGGTCAGGAGCGGCAGCGATCGCGCGCCCGACGCCGAGCTGGCCCATCGGGTCGTCGACGAGTGCATGAAGAACGGGCTGCTGCTCAGGACCAGCCACTATGGGCGCGGCGGGTTCGTGAAGGTCCGGCCGCCGCTGGTGATCGGCGAGGACGAGGCGCATGACCTCTGCGACCGGTTGCAGCGCGCCCTGGTGACGGCGCTGGACAGTTGAAACCCGCCCTTTCCATGCGCCCTGGCGCGGCGCCGGCCGCCCTCAGCCGGGGGGCCCATATCCTCGCCGCCGCGGCCGTCCACGCCTATACCGCCTTCGGCGGCGTGCTGGCCTTCTTCACCCTGGTCGAGACGGCGACCCACCATTTCGAGCGCGCGCTGCTGCTGCTGGGCCTGGCCTTCGTGGTCGACGGCACCGACGGCTTCCTGGCGCGGCGGGTCCAGGTCAAGCGATGGCTCCCGACCATCAGCGGCGAGGCGCTGGACCTGGTCATCGACTTCATCACCTATGCGATCGCGCCGCTGTTCCTGCTGTGGAGCGCGGGCCTCCTGCCGCAACCGGCCTGGCTATGGGCGGTGGTCATACTGGCGGCGGCGCACTACGACTTCGCCAACACCCATCCGCTCAAGAACCAGGGCCTCTATACGGGCCTGCCGGCGATCTGGAACCTCTATGCGTTCTACGTCTACGTCCTCCACCCGCCGGAGTTCGTGCAGGCCTTCTGCATCGCCGGTCTGTTCGTGCTGACCTTCGCGCCGATCCACTTCATCTGCCTGTCCCGCCTCGCCTATCTGAGGGCCGCGAGCCTCGCCGCCACGGTGATCTGCGCGACCATCGTCCTGATGGTCCTCTTGGGGCTCGTGGCGGACCGGCGGCTCTGGGCGCTCGTCAGCCTCGTCGGGCCGGCCTGGTATCTCGGCGCTTCCCTGTGGGTGGACCTCAGATTCCGCCGCGGCGCCCTGCGCCTTTCGCCCCTGCCGTCAGCCGCCAGCGAGGAACGTGGATGAGCCCGCCCGCCGCCGTCATCTTCGACATGGACGGACTGATGGTCGACACCGAGGCCATGGCCATCGAGGCCTGGCAGGCGGCCGCCCGCGCCGAGGGGGCGGAGATATCGCGCGCGCTCTGCATCGGGATGATCGGCCTCAACCAGCGCGATTCCGAGCGGCTGCTGGTCGACACCCTGGGCGCCGCCTTCCCCTTGATCCCGGTCCGCGACCGATTCCTACGTATCCTGCGTGAGCGCCTGGAGGCCGGAGACGTGGACGCCAAGGCTGGCCTGCATGACCTGCTGGACGCGCTCGAAGCCAATGGTGTGCCGAAGGCCGTCGCGACGTCGTCGGGGCGCGACGAGGCGATCCTCAAGCTTCGCGCCATCGGCGTCCTGCATCGCTTCCCGGTGATCGCGACCTCGGAACAGGTGAGGTTGGGCAAGCCCGCGCCGGACCTGTTCCTGCTGGCCGCGTCCCAGCTCGGCGTGGCACCCGGCCGGTGCACCGTGCTGGAGGACTCCGAGGCGGGCGTGCGCGCGGCGCATGCCGCCGGGATGCGGCCGCTCATCGTCCCGGACATCAAGCCGCCCTCCGCCGGGACCGCGCGGCTGGCGGCAGGCGTGTTTCCGAGCTTGTCGGAGGTCCGGGTGTTCCTCGCCGAGGAATATGCCTTGCGGGACGCCTGAACGCGCCTGAGATCCGCGCTCTTCGCCAGGGGAAACCGGCGGCGCGGTCCGCCGGCGCGCCGGCCCTTCACCCCGCCGGATATCTGCCCTAGCGTCCTTGCGATCAAATCGGGAGGAGGGACGGGGCGATGGCTCGAATGCAGCGGATCAGCCGGCGAGGCATGATGGGCGGCGTGGCGGCGGGGGGCGCGATGATGGCCCTCGGCGGGTCCGCCTGGGCGGCGGCGCCGGATCTGAAGGCGATCCGCGCCGAGGTCGACAAGCGCCACGACGAGTCCGTCAAGCGCCTGCAGACCTGGATCCGCCAGCCCTCCATCGCCGCCGAGAACCGCGGCATGGAGGAGGGCTGCAAGCTCACCATGGAGATGCTGAAGGACGCGGGCTTCCAGACCGCGACCCGCATGCCCACCGACGGCCAGCCAGGCATCTTCGCGACCCTGGACGCCGGGGCCAAGCGCACGGTCGGCATGTACTTCATGTACGACGTCAAGCAGGCCGATCCGTCGGAATGGATGTCGCCGCCCTTCGAGGCGAACCTTGTCGACAAGCCCGGCTTCGGCAAGGTGCTGATCGGGCGGGGGGCCACCAACCAGAAGGGCCCGGAGGCGACCTTCCTCGCCGCCCTGCACGCCATTCGCGGCGCGGGCAAGAAGCTGCCGGTGAACCTCGTTCTGGTGGCCGAAGGCGAGGAGGAGATCGGATCTCCCCACTTCCCGCAGGTGGTGCGCAAGCCCGAGGTGCTCAGCGCGCTCGCCAAGTGCGGCGAGGTCTGGATGCCGTTCAACAGCCAGGACCCGGACGGCAGCGTCACCATCGACCTGGGCGCCAAGGGCATCATCGAGTGCGAACTGGTCTCGACCGGCGCCCGGTGGGGCCGCGGCCCCACCAAGGACGTCCATTCCAGCCTCAAGGCTGAGCTCGACAGCCCGGCCTGGCGCCTGGTGATGGCGCTCACCACCCTGGTCTCGGCGGACGGCAACGACCCGGCCATCGACGGCTGGTACGAGCACGTCAAGCCGCTCTCCGATCACGACAAGGCGATGATCGAAAACGCCGCGGCCAAGCAGGACGAGAAGCAGGTGATGAAGCAGCTCGGTGTCCAGCACTGGGTGAAGGACCTGAACTTCAAGGACGCGATGCTGCGCCTGGCCTCCGAGCCGACGGTCAATATCGAAGGGCTGGTGGCCGGCTATACCGGACCCGGCGGCAAGACCATCCTGCCCAGCCGCGCGGTGGCCAAGCTCGACCTGCGCCTGGTGCCCGACCAGACCGCCGCCGACTGCCTGGCCAAGCTGAAGGCGCACCTGGCCAAGCGCGGATTCGGCGACATCGAGGTCAACATGACCGGCGGCTACGACCCGACCCAGACGGCCGAGGACTCTTCGCTGATCAAGGCCGAGCAGGCGGTCTATCGCCGCCACGGCATCGAGCCCCTGATGCAGCCGCGCCTGGCGGGCTCCTGGCCGGGCTATATCTTCACCGGCGCCCCGGTCTCGAAGCCCGGCGGCCACTTCGGCCTCGGCCACGGCTCGGGCGCGCACGCGCCGAACGAGTACTTCGTCATCGAAAGCTCGAACCCGAAGGTCGAGGGCATGGCCGGCGCGGCCATGTCCTATGTGGAGTTCCTGTATCAGCTGGCGGCGATGAAATAGGCCCGGCCTCGCGGCTCGTCATCCTTCTCCCCTTGCGGGAGAAGGTGGCCTGCGAAGGCAGGCCGGATGAGGGGTCTCTCAGACTATCCGGATAGATCGGCGCGGCCCCTCACCCGACCCCGCTCCGCGGGGCCACCCTCTCCCGCGAGGGGAGAGGGAAGTCATTGGTCTGCGCAGGCTCGCTTCAGCTCTTCTTCGCCGCGGCGATGTAGTTGTCGATCACCTGGTCGAGCACGGTCAGCGGAGTGCCGCCGGCGAGCAGGCCCGCATCGTGGAACTTGCGGATGTCGAACTTCTTGCCGAGCGCCTTCTTCGCCCGCTCGCGGGCGTTCAGCCAGGTGATCTTGCCGACCATGTAGCTGGAGGCCTGGCCCGGCCAGACGCAGTAGCGCTCGATCTCGGTGATCGCCGAGGCCTCGGCGTCGCCGATATTGTCGATGTAGTATTTCAGCGCCTGCTCGCGGCTCCAGCGCTTGTTGTGCATGCCCGAGTCGACCACCAGGCGCACGGCGCGGAACATGGCGTCGTGCAGCATGCCGATGTGGCCGAGCGGGTCGTTGGCGTACATGCCCATCTCGACCGCCAGGTTCTCGGCATAGAGCGCCCAGCCTTCCGAATAGCCGGAGAAGCCGATCACCTTGCGAATCAACGGCAGGTCGCCGGCCTCGTTGTTCAGGGCGAGCTGCAGGTGGTGGCCCGGAATCCCCTCGTGATAGGTGAGGGTCGGCAGGCTCCAGCGCGGGTTCTCGGTGGCCGTGTCGCGCAGGTTGATCCAGTAGATGCCCGGCCGCTTCCCGTCGAGCGAGGGCGAGTTGTAGTAGCCGCCCGGCGCCCCGGCCTCGATGGCCGGCGGCACGCGCTTGATCTCCAGCGGGGCCTTCGGGAGCTGGCCGAACCACTGCGGCAGCTTGGCGGTGATCACCTTCACCTGGTCGTTCAGGTGGGCCAGCAGTTCCTCCTTGCCGGCGTCGGTGTTCGGATAGTGCTGCTTGGGGTCGGCGGCCATCTGGCGATAGCGCTCGCCGACCGTGCCCTTGGTGTAGCCGGCCTTCTTCATCAGGACGTCGGCCTCGGCGCCCAGGCTCTTCACCAACTCCAGGCCGGTCTTGTGGACCTCTTCGGGGCTGATGTTCGAGGTCGTGTAGTTCTTCAGCGAGACGGCGTAGTACTCGTCGCCGTCGGGCAGGCGCCAGCAGCCGGCGTCGTGCACGGCCTTGCCGCTGAGGCTTTCCAGCAGGGCGACCTGGCGGGCCAGCGCGGGGGCGATCTTCTCGGCGTAGAGCGCCGAGCCCTGATTGGCCCAGTCGCCCTCGATCTTCTTCTCGCCCGTGCGGCGGACGAGGCTCTTGACGATCGGCGCGTCGGCCGGCGCGCTGGCCAGGAAGGCCTTGAGCTGGGTGAGGGCCTTGCCGATCACGAAGTCGGGCGGGATCACGCCCAGGCCGACGTCATGGCGCACGACCTCGGCCTCCTGGTCGAGCAGGCGCCCGAAGGCCTCCATCCGCGCCATGTAGGCGTCGGCGTCGCCCTTGGTCTCGATCACGTGCTGGTTGTCGAGGAAGTCCGGCATCTGCTGGTAGGAGCCGGTGAGCTGCGACAGCACATAGGGCGCGCCGGAGCCGCCGCCGCCATACTGGAACTTCTTGTCGCCCTCGGCCTGGGTGGAGAGCACGAAGTCGACGGTGTCGTAGTTGACCGCGTCCATGCCGGAGAGCTGCTTGCGGTCGATGGCGTGCAGGGCGGCGAGCTGGCGGACGTTGTTCGCCTTGTTCTCCGCCAGCGCCGTCAGGGAGAAGTCGGACAGCTCCGACTTGGTCCAGGCGAGGGGGCCCTTGTCGATGCCGAGATAGGTCGGCACTTCCGGCTGGCGGCGGAAGGTCTCGGCCATGGCCTTGTCGAACATGGCGTACATCTTGGCGGCCTCGCCCGCGGGCGCGGCGGCGGCCAGGGCGGCCTTCGGCAGGGCGGCGGCGGCGCCGAAGGCGGCGGCGGTGGCGAGTAGGTCGCGGCGGCTGTGCATATCGAGTCTCTCCCCCATGGCGCCTGATCGCGGCGCAGGTCTTGTCACTCCTGTTACACAGCGTGTGGCCCGTTGCAGCGTTAAATCGTCGTAAGGGCGCGGGGCAGGGTGAGCTCGAAGGCGGCGCCCCGGGCGCAGTCGGCCAGCACGATCTGGCCGTGACTCGCAGCGAGCAGCGAGCGGGCGATGGAGAGGCCGAGGCCCGTGCCGCCTTCGGCCCGGCGGCTGGTGAAGAAGGGTTCGAACAGCCGGTCCCGATCGGCCGCCGGAACGCCGGGGCCGTCGTCCTGCAGCCGCAAGGACACCTGGTCGGCGACGGTTTCCGCCGTGATCTCGACGCGGCTCGCGCCGGCCTGGCGCGCGTTCTCCACCAGCGCGCTCAGCACGGTCTCCAGAGCCGCCTCCGACGCGGCGACGGCGGGCAGGTCGGGCGGCAGCTCGCAGGCGACCGTGAAGTCGGGCGTCGACAGGGCGTCGGCGACCCGGCGCAGGGGGCCGGCCAGGACGGCGGTGGCGCCGGCCTCCGGCTCCGCCATGTCGGCGCGCGCCAGGTCGAGCAGGCGGGTGACGAGCTGGGACAGCCGCTCGGCGTCGGCGGAGATGTTGCCGAGGAAGCGTCGGCGCTCGGCCTCGCTCATCTCGCCCAGATGGTCCTCCAAAAGCTCGATGCCGCCGCGGATGCCGGCCAGCGGCGTCTTGAGCTCGTGGCTGACGGCGGCGGCGAAGTCGCGCAGATAGCCGGAGCGCTGGGCGATCGCCTCGGCCATCGAGCGGAAGTCCTCATAGGGCGCGCGGATCTCCACCGCCGCGGTGGCCGGGGTCTCCGGAATGGTCTCGCCGCGGCCGCCGGCGACCTCCCGCGCCGCCGCGCTCAAGCCTTCGATCGGACGGGTCACGCCCCGCGAGACCAGGCCCGACAGCACCACCAGGGCGACGAAGATCAGGCCGATGGCCAGCAGGATCTTCAGGCGGTCCTCATAGATGCCGCGGAACAGGGCGCGAGGCGAACGCGACAGCAGGAGCACCCCGACCACCTGGTCGCCGGCCAGGATCGGCCGCGCGTGGTGGATGCGCAGCGCCGAGGCGCGGCTCAGCCACTCGAAGGAGTAGCGTGGGTGGTAGTCGCCGTTGCGCCGCAGGACCGTGCGCGGCTGGCCGCGCAGGGCGGCCTGGACCTCAGGCAGGCCGGCCTCGCTGAGGCCGGCGCCATAGCCGTGCAGGATCACCCCGTGGCGATCCAGCAACTGGATCGAGGCCAGCGTCGTCTGGCTGGTGCGGTCGAGGATCGGGCCGAGCGCACGGGCGAGGGCCAGGCTGTCGGCATCCGGCGTGGTCGCCGGCCGGGCGGCCGCCGGGCGCTCGGGCAGCACACGCGAGGCGCTGAGGTCGATGGTTGTGGCCTCGGGCTGGTAGTAGTCGGCCCCCCGCTCGGACAACGGCGGAGGCGGGGCGGGCGTCGCGCCGCCGCCACCGGGCCAGAGCGCCTGGCCGGCCGCCGCCATGGCCGCGCTCTGGGCGATCAGCTCGGCCTCGGTCTGCCGCACCAGGGTGTTCTCGTAGACCCGCAGGAAGATGGCGCTGAGGCCGGGCAGGGCGGCCACGAACAGCAGCACGGCCAGCAGGATGGTGCGCAGGCGCAGGGCCGGCCAGTAGCGCTTGGCGAGGGCCTTGGCGGCGTCGATCATGCGCCGGCGCAGGGGCCCAGGCGGTAGCCGACGCCGGCCCGCGTCTCGATCACGTCATGGCCGCCCAGGCCGGCGAACTTGGCGCGCAGGTTGCGCACGTGGCTGTCGATCGTCCGATCGGTCACCGCGAAGCCGGGGCCGTGCAGCCGGTCGATGATGGCGTCGCGGCTGAACACACGGGATGGCGCGGTCGCCAGCGCGCGCAGGATGCCGAACTCGGTCACCGTCAGGGTCACGGCCTCGTCGCCCCAATTCGCGGTCCAGGCCTCGGGATCGAGGGTCAGGCGGCCGTGGGCGATCACCCCGCCAGCCTCCGCCGGCGGCTTCGCGGTCGTGCGGCGCAGGATGGCCATCACGCGGGCCACCACCTCGCGCGGGCTGAACGGCTTGACCACATAGTCGTCGGCGCCGAGTTCGATGCCCAGCACCCGGTCGATCTCGTCGTCGCGCGACGACAGAAACAGGATCGGCGTCTCGCCCAGGCCACGCAGGCGGCGGCACACCTCCAGCCCGTCCATGCGCGGCATGTTGATGTCGAGCACGACGAGGTCCGGCGCCTGGCGCGCGACCGCCTCCAGCGCCGCCTCGCCGTCGCCCGCCTCCTGGGTCGCCAGGCCGGCCTTGCCGAGGGCGAAGACCAGGAGCTGGCGGATGTGCGGGTCGTCGTCCACGACCAGGATGGTGCGTTGCATGGGCGGCATGATCAGCGGGGCGTCGCCGAGGTCAACGGCTCAGGCGCGGCCGGCGTCGGCAGATGACCGGCATAGTCTCGCTGGCCGGCCTGCGGAATTCGCGGAGACGGTCCCAGCAAGGCCTCGGCCCGGGCGAGGCGGCGCTGGTCGCGGAAGGTCCAGGTGCGCCAGTTTCCCTGACGGATGAGAAGGTCGCTCATCATCTCGCCGCGCACATAGGCCAGGCGATCGGCGAACTCCGGGGCGAGCGGCCGGCGCTCCAGTTCGATCAGCGGGATCAGGGCCTGGGGTCCGAGCGCGCGCATGTGGCCGAGGTCCAGCTCCACGGCCGGGCCGCCGGCTTCGCGGGCATGTCGGACGTTCCAGGTGGCGGCGATCGCGCCGAAGTCGACTTGGCTGGCCGGAACCAGCACCAGGAGAGCGGCGACCGCGTTGGCGTTGAACAGCCAGGCGGCGCTGCGGCCGCGCAGCAGGCGCCAGCAGATCAGCACCAGGCCCACCGCCACCAGGCCCATCCAGAGCAGGGCGGCGATCCTCATCCGTGTGAGCGAATAGGCCTCCACATAGTCCCAGGTGCGCAGGACGCAGGAGGCGACCAGGAACACGTTCTGCGCCACCCACAGCGTGACCAGGGCGCGGATCGGCCCGGAGCGCGCGGTGGCCGCGCCGGGCCTCAGCGCCGCCAGGACGAACAGGCCGGCCAGCAGGGCGGTGGCCATCAGGGCATAGGCGCCGCGGTGCGCGTACTCGGCGAAGGTCACGCCGGCCGGCAGGCGCGCGCCGCTCCACAGGAAGGCGATGTCCAGCCCGTTCTGCAGGGCGAACAGGGTGTTGAACAGGCCGAGCGACAGGCTGACCGACGGCACGCTGACGCCAGGCGTCGGTCGCGCCGGCATCGCGGCGGATAATCGCATCGGACGGCGCATGAAGCGCGGGCGCAGGGTCGCCCAGATGCTCACCGCTGCGACGGCCCAGAACAGCACCCGCCACATGTCGACCCGCGGCAGGCGCAGCCTGGCGATCAGGTCGGAGATGATCGGGTTGGCGGCGGAGAACAGCGCCAGGAACAGGACGCCGCCGCCCAGAGGCAGGATGAGGGCCGCGAGGACCGGCAGCAGCCGGCCACGGCGACCCTGGACCCACAGCCGCGCAACGCGCAGCCCGTCCAGCAGCGGGCCGAACTGGGCGACGACAGTGTGGAAGGCTAGGCGCTGAAGCCACCGTCCGGCATCGTCGAAACGCGGCGCCCTCGGCGACAGCACGCCGAGCGTGAGCGCCGTCCAGAACAGGATCCAGGCCGGCGCGCCGGGCCGGTCGAGCATGCTGGCCGCCAGCAGGACGGCCGCCGCCGCCGCGATCCGCGCCTGCCGGTCGCGCCACGCCGCCGGGATCACGGCCAGGACCGCAAGCACCCAGGCCAGGGCTCCGGCGCCGACCATGCTGCCGCCGGAGACGGACCAGAAGGCCAGGTCGGCCAGCACCACCAGGCCCAGGGTGAGGACGAGCTTGATCCGGAAGCTCGGAAAGGCGCGCGGCGTCATCGGGGTCTCCTTCGTGGAAGACCTGGATGGCTCAGGCGTGTGGAGGCCGCTGCGCGCCGCGGTCAAGCTCGCGCGCTGTTGGCGTGCAGATCTCGTGCAGGCCTTAGTCCAGGGTCCGGCGGTAGCGGGCCATGGCGAGCGCGGTCACCACGCAGACGAAGGCCAGGAGGGCGACGAGCTCGCGCCACATGTCGCCGAGGTCCTGGCCCTTCAGCAGGGCGCCGCGGACGACCCGCAGGAAATGGGTCACCGGGATCACCTCGCCGATCCCCTGGGCCCACGCGGGCATGCCGCGGAACGGGAACATGAAGCCCGACAGCAGGATCGAGGGCAGGATGTAGAAGAAGCTCATCTGCATGGCCTGCAGCTGGGAGCGGGCCACGGTGGAGATCAGGAATCCCAGGGCCAGCGAACCCACGATGAACAGGCTGATCCCGAGCACCAGCCCGATCCAGCCTCCCGCCATCGGCACGGCGAACAACAGCTTGGCGAGGATCAGGATGATCGCGGTCTGGATCACCCCCACCAGCACATAGGGGGCGAGCTTGCCGATCATCACCTCGATGGGCTCCAGCGGCGTGGCGAGCAGGCTCTCCATCGTCCCGCGCTCGGTCTCGCGGGTGACCGACAGCGCCGTCATCATCACCAGGGTCATGGACAGGATGATGCCCAGCAGGCCCGGCACGATGTTGTAGGCGGTGATGGCCTCCGGATTGTAGCGGGGGTGGACCACCACATCGAAGGGCGGGGCGGCCTGGCCCCTGGGCGCCAGCGCGCCCTTCAGGTCGTGGACCAGGGCCTGGGTCGGCAGGGCCGACAGCGCCGCCACCGCGCTGCCCGTCGCCGAAGGGTCGGTGGCGTCGGCCTCGACCAGGATCTGGGCGTGATCGCCGCGCGCCAGGCGGCGGCTGAAGTCGCCGGGGATGGTGATCGCGAACTGCACGTCGCCGCGCTTCAGCATCCGGTCGAGTTGGGCTGGCGAGCGGGCCTGGGCGGCGAAGTCGAAATACTGGCTGTTGCGGAGCGCCGAGGTGATCGAGCGGGCGAAGACCGTGTCTTCCTGGATGAGCAGGGCTGTCGGCAGGTGGCGCGGCTCGGAATTGATCGCGTAGCCGAACAGCAGGAGCTGGACCACCGGCAGGACCAGGATCATGGCGTAGGTGATCCGGTCGCGGGTGAGCTGCTTGAACTCCTTGGCCAGCACGGCCAGCACCCGCAGGGCGGAAAACCCGTTCATTGGAAGTTGTCCTGCGAGGCTTCCATCAGCTGGATGAAGACATCTTCCAGGGTCGGCTCGACCTCAGCCCAGCGGAACGGCTCCTTGCGGTAGGGGGCGATGGCCGCCTCGAGCGCGGCCTTGTCGGTCCCCGAGACGTGCAGCGCGGCGCCGAAGGGGGCGACCATCTCGACGCCGGGCCTGGCCTTCAGCTCGTCGGCCAGCCGGTCGACGTCCGGCCCCTCGCCATTGAAGGTGACGAGGTGCGAGCCCGCGATCACCTCCGCGGCCGTGCCCCGGGCGATCAAGCGGCCATAGCTGATGTAAGCGATCTCGTGGCAGCGCTCGGCCTCGTCCATGTAGTGGGTCGAGACCAGCACGGTCAGGCCCTCGCGGGAGAGCGCATGGATCTCGTCCCAGAAGGTGCGGCGCGCCTTCGGATCGACCCCGGCCGTGGGCTCGTCGAGCAGCAAGAGCTTCGGCTCGTGAAGGGTGGCGCTGGCCAGCGCGCGGCGCTGCTTCCCGCCGCCCGACCGCGTGCCGGCAAGCTGGTTTCGGCGACCCGCGAGGCCCAGCCGCTCCAGCGCCCGGTCGACCCGCCCCGGGCGGTCGTTCAGCCCATGGACGCGGGCGGCGAACATCAGGTTCTCGGCGATGGTCAGGTCCTCGTAGAGCGAGAACCTCTGGGTCATGTAGCCCGTACGCCGCTTGATGGCGTTGGCGTCCTTGATGATGTCGAGGCCGAGACAGGTCCCGGAGCCGGAGTCCGGGGTCAGCAGGCCGCACAGCATCCGGAGCGTGGTTGTCTTGCCCGATCCGTTCGGGCCCAGGAAGCCGCAGATGCGCCCCTCGGCCACCTGGATCGAGA
>CAMFHW010000023.1 GCA_945952175.1 uncultured Phenylobacterium sp.
CCAGGAAGCCGCAGATGCGGCCCTCGGCCACCTGGATCGAGACGTCGTCGACGACCTTCTTGCCGCCGAAGCTCTTGTTCAGGCCGTGGACGTCGATGACCGGCTGGCCGCTCATTTCCGTACGTCCAGCGGGACCACGTCGACCGGCGTGCCGGGATTGAGCCGCGCCGAGGGCAGCGCCTCGACCAGATAGACCAGCCGGTCGCGCGCCTCGCGGCTGTAGATCACCGGCGGGGTGAATTCCGAGCGCGGGGCGATGTAGGTGATCTTCGCGGTCAGGCCGGTCGCGCAGCCGTCGCAGGAGAAGCGCACCGTCTTGCCCGGGGCATAGGCCGCCAGCGACCGCTCGGGCACGAAGAAGCGCAGCTTGATCCGGTCGTCAGGCAGCAGGCTCAGGACCGGCTGGTTGGCCGCCGCCCATTCGCCCTTCTGGAAGAAGACGTCTTCGACCCGCGCCGCGCCCGGCGCGCTGGGCGCGATGTCGGTGAGGCGAGCGGCCGCGGCCGACAGGCCCGCCTGAGCCTCGGCGACCCGGCTGTCGGCGGCGCGGATCTGGTCCTCGCGCTGGCCGAGCGCCGCGGCGTCGCGCTGACGCCGAGCGGCCGCGACCTGGGCGCGGGCGGCGTCGGCCTCGGCGCGGGCGTCGTCGAGGCGAGCCGGGGCGTAGATGCCCTTGTCGGCCAGGATCTTCACCCGGCGCAGGGCGGCGTCGGCGTCTCTGGCGCGGGCCTCGGCGGCGGCGATATTGGCGTCGTAGACCGCGAGTTCCACCGGCCGGGCGCCCTTGCGCGCATCGGTGGCCTGAGCCTGGGCGGCGGTGACCTCGGCCTTGGCCTGCGCCGTCTGGGCCGAGAGCTGGCGCGGATCGACCACGAACAGCTTCTGGCCGCCCGCGACCCGGTCGCCACGCTGGACATTCATCTGCGCCACCGAGCCGGAGACCGGCGAGGCCAGGTACAGCGGCTCGCCTTCCACATAGCCCGACAGGGTGGTGGGCCGGCCTATGCGCGGGATCAGCACCAGGGCGGCGATCAGGCCGGCGGCCGCCAGCAGCAGGACGACGATCAGCAGGCGCTGTCTCATGCGGTTTGCTCCAGGCGCATGCCCCGCAGCAGGGTCTCGATGTGCTGTTCGGCGAGGGCGGGGATGTCGAAAGGCTCGGCCCCGACGGGAACAAAGGTCTCGCGCCAGAGAACGCCGAGCAGCAGCGGGGCGATCATCGAGACCGCATACTGGCGAGGGTCGCCCGGCCGCAGTTCGCCCCGCGCCTGTCCCGCGGCGATCGCGGCGGTCATGGCGGCGAGGGCGGGCGCCACCAGGCGGTCGTGCCAGATGCGAGCGAGTTCTGGGAAGTTGCCGGCCTCGGCGATCACCATCCGCGCGACCCCGCCGACCGGGCTGTCGGCCAAGGTGCGCGAGACGTTGGCGGCGAAGAACCGCGCCAGCTCGGTGAAGGAGGGGGCGAGCGTGGCCATGGCCTGTAGGCCTTCCAGATTGGGGGCGACCGCCTGTTCGACCACGGCGCGGAAGATGTCTTCCTTGGTGGCGAAGTAGAGATAGATCGCGCCCTTCGACACGCCGGCGCGGGCGGCGATGTCGTCCAACCGCGCCGCGGCGAATCCCCGCTCGGAGAACACCTCCAGCGCCGCCGCGACGATCTCGTCGGGCCGGTCGGCCTTGCGGCGGCGGAACTTGGGCTGACCAGGCTGGAGCATGACGTCATAATAACTGACTGGTCAGTTAGTAACAAGCCCGAGTCTGCGGAGCGGGTGGCGCCATGGGCTCGCGCGATCGCTGTGAGTCGCCGCCATGGCGGTCGTTCAGGTTGATCCGTGGGCGGGATTAACCTTGCGGCGAGGCGCGTAGAACGCGGCCGCAACGAATCATGACCGAATCGGCGACCTCGCCCGATTCAGTCTTTGTTCCCTACAAGCTATTGTATTCGAAGCGTCATTAACCACAAACGGAATATGGCGAAGCTCGGGGTTTCGTATCGCGTGCGGGCGCCCATTTCATGCCGCAGGCGCCCGCGCCTTGACGCCGGGGCCTGGCTTCGCCTATATCGCCGCTCCTTCAGCGCGGGCCTTCCGCGCGATCCCTATTTCTCGCCTGGGTTACAGAGCCATGTCGCGTCGTTGCGAACTCACCGGTGTCGGTCCGATGGTCGGCCACAATGTGAGCCACTCGAACATCAAGACCAAGCGCCGCTTCCTGCCGGCCCTGGCCCCCGTCACCCTGCAGTCGGAAGCGCTGGGCCAGACCTTCAAGCTGCGCGTGACCAACGCCGCGCTGCGCACCCTCGACTTCAAGGGCGGCCTGGACAACTTCCTGGTCAAGGCCCGCGACGAGAAGCTCTCAGCCCGCGCGCTGAAGATCAAGCGCCAGGTAAAGGCCAAGCTCGCCGAGACCGCCGCGGCCTGAACCCGGCGAAAACGCGAATCCGAAAGGGCCGCCCTCCGGGGCGGCCCTTTTGTTTTGGCCTGAGCCTTGGCGGTGGGAACGGTCGACCTATCTGAACCCTGTCCAACGCGGAGGTCCGCCATGCGCAGATCGCAGATTCTGGCGGCCGCCGCCGTCCTCCTGACCCTGAGCGCCTGCTCGCCGAAGGGCGCACCGGCCACATCGGCTCCGCCGCCGCCCGCCGCGGCGGCCCAGGACATCTTCCGCTTCAAGATCGGCCAGCTCGACGCCGTCGCCCTCAAGGACGGCGACATCGAAGCGCCCAACGACGGCAAGACCTTCGGGGTCGGCGTTCCCATCGCCGAGGTGGGCGACGTCCTCAAGGCCGCCGGCCAGCCGGCCGACGCGCTTGAGCTCAGCATCCAGCCGCTGCTGGTCCGCGCCGGCGACCGGGTGCTGCTGTTCGACACGGGGGCGGGGAACGCGTCCTTCGCCAAGGCGGGTCGCCTGCCGCAGTCGCTGCACGCCGCCGGTGTCGACCCGGCCCAGGTCACCGACATCTTCATCAGTCACGGCCACGCCGATCATGTCGGCGGCCTGGTGCGGCCGGACGGCGCGCTCCCCTTCCCCAAGGCGGCGATCCACGTCTCGGCGCCGGAATGGGCGGCCATGCGGGCCGACGCCAGCCTCGCCAAGGCTGCGCCGGTCATCGCCCCCAAGGTCGTAGCCTTCCAGCCCGGCGCAGTGCTGATTCCCGGCGTGGTGACGGCGGTCGAGGTGAGGGGGCACACGCCCGGCCACAGCGCCTACGAGATCGCCTCCGGCGATCAGAAGCTGCTGTTCATCGGCGATACGGCCCACCACTTCGTCATCTCGGTCCAGCGGCCGGACTGGACTGTCGCATATGACGGCGATCCGAAGACCGCCGAGGCCAGCCGCCGCGCGCTGTTGCAGCGGGCGGCCGACCAGGACCTGCGCCTCTATGCCGGCCACTTCCCGTTCCCGGGCCTGGGCCACGTGAAGGCGCGGGGCGACGGCTTCGTCTGGATGCCCGAATAGGACCTATTTCAGGGTCCCGTCGAACAGGGTGACCAGTTCCTTCCAGTGCCGCTCGGCGCCCTCGGGATTGTGCACCGGCATGTCGGTCGGCACCCAGCCGTGGCGGCAGCCCGCCCAGATCGACACCTCGGCGTCGACCCCCGCATCCTTGAGCGACTTGGTCAGCAACTCGTTCTGGGCGTCGTCGTAGCTGCGGTCCTCGATGGCGCCGGCCACCAGGACCTTGGCCTTGATCTTCGGGGCCAGCAGGTGCGGGCTCTTGTCGTCCTCGGTGGCCATGTTGCCGCCGTGGAAGGAAGCGGCCGCCCCGATCCGGTCGGGAAAGGTTCCGGCGGCCCGCAACGCGATGGAGCCGCCCATGCAGTAGCCGGTGACGCCGCGCTTGCCGGGCTTGGCGTTGGCGTCCTTGTCCAGGGCGTCGAGGCAGGCGGCCACGTCGGTCATCTGCTTGTCGACGCCGGTCGAGCCGCGCAGCCTGGCGAACAGGGCCTGGGCCTCCGGATCGCCGGCGCGCGCCTTGGCGATGTCCAGCGGCGGATAGGGCCCGGCGCGCCAGAACAGGTCGGGCAGCAGCACATAGTAGCCGGCCGCCGCGAGGCGCTCGCCCATGTCGAACAGGGCCGGGCGGATGGCGGGCGCGTCCATCAGGATGATGGCGGCGGGCCAGGGGCCGGAACCCTCGGGCTTGAACGTGAAGGCGCGGGCGTCGCCGTCCGGCGTCGGCAGGGAAATCTCGGTGCGGCTCATCTGAAATGCCTTTCCGCTATGAAAATCGGGTCGCTACTTCCAGTCGAAGGCGAGCAGCAAGGTGCGCTGGCTCTGTGAAAAATTGTCGTCTGAAATCAGATAGAAACGGATGTCGCCGTCGCGGCCGGGCAGGGCGGCGAGGCCTTCGAAATTGTCGACCGTAAGCGGCTTGGCGAGGTCCAGCCGGGCGATCTCGGTCCCCTCGCCATCCTGCAGGGTCAGGGTCACGCGACTGCCACGCACCGGGTCCCAGGCGCGCAGCAGATAGGCGATCCTCCCGTCGGGCAGGGGCGCCACGGCCGTGAGGCCATACTCGGGCGGTTTCGCCACCAGCCGGTCGGCCACGCAGCCGCCGGACAGCCTGCAGATCCAGGTCTGGCCGCTGGCCTCGCCGCCGACGATGTAGGCGTCCGGCCCGGCCTTCGGATAGGCGGCCAGCGCCTCCATGCCGAGGTTGAAGGGAAACTTCACGTCGGGCGACGGGACTTCGCGGGGCGCCCCGCCCTTGGCTGGATAGAGCAGGATGCGGTCGTGCTCCTCGAAGCTGACCAGCATGTCGCCATTGGCCAGCAGGGCCACGCCCTCGGAATCGGCCTCCTGCTTCGACTGCAGCGGCTTGCCGTCGATTCCGTTGAGGAAGGTCATGCGGCCGTCGGCGACGCCGACCAGCCGGCCTTTCGCGTCCAGCACGATCCGCGCCCTCAGCAGGTCGCCCTCGTCGCTCTCCGAGA
Source organism: uncultured Phenylobacterium sp. (assembly GCA_945952175.1). Classification (GTDB taxonomy): domain Bacteria; phylum Pseudomonadota; class Alphaproteobacteria; order Caulobacterales; family Caulobacteraceae; genus Phenylobacterium. The sequence goes on from CAMFHW010000023.1 coordinate 4,938, forward strand.
GCATCGCGCCGGACCTGTCGATCTTCAGGTCCGACAGGCCGTGCAGGCGCGAGGTGTCTTCGGAGGTGAGGTGCAGGCCGCCGGCATAGGTGAATCGGCCCAGCGCCGCCTTGCCGGTGTCGGTGGGATCGAGCGGAACCGCCTCGGCCTTGATGCGGATGGCGGGGCCACCGGGAATGGGCGACTTCGGAAGCGTGGGCGGCTGTGCGCAGGCGGCCAGGGCGAGGGCCAGCAGAACCGTAAACCTTCCTCCCCAGCGAAGCGGGGGAGGAAGGAGCGGACCATACTCACGCGACGGCTCTCCGCACTTCCTTGAAGGTCGAGCGGCGCATCGGGCCCTGCGGCCCTTGTGTGTTGGGCGGCGGCTGCAGGATGTTGGCGTTCTTGCGCGTCACCTTGCGCACTTCCTCGTCGAACAGCTCGGCGAGCTGGTCGACGATGGCGCCGGCCAGCTGCTCCACGTCGACGATGGTCACGGCGCGGCGATAGTAGCGGGTCACGTCGTGGCCGATGCCGATGGCGATCAGCTGCACCGGGCTCTTGGCCTCGATCTCGGCGATCACCTCGCGCAGGTGGCGCTCCAGATAGTGGCCGCTGTTCACCGACAGGGTCGAGTCGTCCACCGGTGCGCCGTCGGAGATCACCATCAGGATGCGGCGCTGTTCGGCGCGGCCCATCAGCCGGTGGTGCGCCCACATCAGCGCCTCGCCGTCGATGTTCTCCTTCAGCAGGCCCTCGCGCATCATCAGGCCGAGGTTGCGCCGGGCGCGACGCCAGGGGGCGTCGGCGGCCTTGTAGATGATGTGGCGCAGGTCGTTCAGGCGGCCCGGCTGGGCGGGCTTGCCGGCCTTCAGCCAGTCCTCGCGCGACGAGCCGCCCTTCCAGGCACGGGTGGTGAAGCCCAGGATCTCGGTCTTGACCCCGCAGCGCTCCAGCGTACGCGCCAGGATGTCGGCGCAGACGGCGGCGACCATGATCGGGCGCCCGCGCATCGAGCCGGAATTGTCGATCAGGATGGTGACCACCGTGTCGCGGAACTCGGTGTCCTCCTCCTCCTTGAAGGCCAGGGAAGCGGTGGGATCGGTGATCACCCGGGTCAGGCGCGCGGTGTCGAGAATGCCTTCCTCGAGGTCGAAGCTCCACGAGCGGTTCTGCTGGGCCATCAGCTTGCGCTGCAGCTTGTTGGCCAGGCGCGAGACGACGCTCGAGAGGCTGGCGAGCTGCTGGTCCAGATAGGCCCGCAGCCGGGTCAGTTCCTCGGCGTCGCACAGCTCCTCGGCCGCCACCACCTCATCGTGGGCGGTGGTGAAGACCTTGTAGGTGACCGCCTTGCCCTCGCCCTTCAGGTCCGGGCGCGCGGGCTGCTCGCCCTCGCCCATGTCCGGCGGCTCGTCGGTGTCCTCGGCGTCGGCGTCTTCCTCCGACGCCATCATCTGGCTGTCGGCGTCCTCGCTCTCGCGATGGGTGGCTTCGTTCTCGTCCATCGAGGACTGCTGCGGCGACTGGCCCTCGCCGTCGCCCTCGTCGCCGTCCTCGCTCGACTCGCTCTCGCCGTCCTCGCCTTCCTCGTCCTGTTCGTCGGCCTGGTCGGGGGCGTCCGACAGATCGTCGCCCATGGCGAGGTCGCGCAGGATCGTGCGCGCCAGCTTGGCGAAGGCCTTCTGGTCGTCCAGGGCGTCGGCCAGCTTGTCGAGATCGGCGCCCGCCTTGGCCTCGATGTCGGCCTTGAACAGGTCGACCAGCGGCTGGGCCTGGGGCGGCGGGGCCACGCCCGTCAGCCGCTCGCGCACCATCAGCGAGACGATGTCGGCCAGGGGCGGATTGGTCTGGGCCTCGATCGGGTTGAACACCTTCTTGGCCCAGGCCGCGTCGTGCACCGCCTTCAGGTTCTCGCGCACGCCACCCAGGGCGTTGGCGCCGATGGCCTCGATCCGCGCCTGCTCCAGGGCGTCATAGACCGGGGCGCCCAGGGCCGAGCCCGGCCGCGTCTTGGCGTGGACCGTGACGTCGTGATGCGAGATGCGCAGGGCCATCTGGTCGGCCAGGCCGCGGATGCGCGCGGCGTCGGCCGGGGTCAGGTCGCGGGGCGGGTGCGGCAGCACCGCGCGATTGCCCTGCAGCTGCGGCCCCTCGCCCGAATAGACGATCTCCAGGTCCGGGCTCTCGGCCAGCGAGCGCGCCGCGTGCGCCAGCGCGCGCTTGAAGGGCTCGATCGGGCTTTCCGGGTTCTTGGCCATGGCGGGTTGTCATAGCGCGTGGACCTGCGCCGAGGAAAGCGTCGCGTCGCCAGGATGTCGCATCTTCGCGCACGCAAACCTTGTGTTTACGGGCTTCACGCGAGGGTGGGGCCCCAAATTGGGGATATGGCGTGTGAGGGGCTGGCCGTGACCGCGGTGGCGTGTCTCAGAGTGGCGGTGGATGCGGCGCGCGCCGGGTTGTCGGAAGCGGCGCTCGGGCCGCTGGTCGCCAAATTCTGCGGCACCTATCTGGAGACCCGCTGGCTGTGGCCGCGTCACTTTGAGCCGATCACCCACTATTCGTTCCTGCTGACCGATCCACGCGCCGAGGAGATGGACGTGCGCGAGGTCGCGCGCCTGTCCGACGAGCTGCAGCTGCGTCTGTTCGGCGTCGCCTCCGACGGCGAGGTGGCGCTCCTGATGTTCGAGGGGCCGCCCGAGGCCTCGCGGGAGTTCGCGGCCCTGTCCAACGCCGCCCTGATCGAAGCCCTCAAGAACCCCGACCTGCTGCCGACGGGCGGCCGCCTGACCCGCGTCGTCGCGCCGGGCGCCACCGAGCGCGAGCCCGAGGTGATCCGCGAGGCCCCGCCCAAGGTCGAGGACCTGGTCGCCGCCGACAACCTCCTGGCGGCCAAGGTCCGCTTCCCGGCCCTGGAGGGCGCGCACGGCGTCTACTTCGCGCCGCGCGGCCTGTTCGTGGGCGATGTGGTGAGCTCCACCCCCGGCGACGCGAGGGTGCGCTTCAGCCTGGTGGAGGGCGCCGAGCACATGCCGGAGGATCCGGCCGCCTTCGACGCCGACTGCGTGATCACCGCCATGCGGTTCCTCACCGAGGGCGTGCGGGCCATGCTCTACCTGCCGATCTCCTATTCCAACATCATCAAGCCCTCGACCCGGCGGGACTATGAGCGCGTGCTGGCGATCCTGCCGGAGAGTCATAGGAACCAGCTGGCCGCGGCGGTCTATGACGTGCCCCGCGATCCGCCCTTTCCGGCCCTGTCCCAGATGAAGGGCCTCCTGTCGCGCTATGTCGCCAATATCGACCTGCGCACCCACGATCCGGGCTTCGAGATCGAGAAGCTGCCGAACCAGGCCGTGAACAGCGTCACCCTGGCGCTGCCGGAGGCCGAGCCCCGCGCGCGCCTGGCCACCATCCGCCGCTTCGGCGAGCGGCTGGAGTTCTATCGCCGTCGCCAGATCTGGCCGGGCATGACCAATGTGCGCAGCCGCGCCGAACTCGAGGCCTGCGTCCAGGCCAAGATTCCGTTCATCACCGGCCCCGGCGTCTGCCGCATGCTGACCCAGCCGGTGGGCGGGCGCATGCAGCCCGTGGCCGAACTGCCCATGCTCGCCGCTTAACGGCAAGGAACGGCCCCGCTCATCCTGCGTTGATCGCGTGACACGACACGTATTCGCGGGAGACCGTCATGCTGAAATGGGCTTTGATTTTCGCCGTCGTCGCGCTGATCGCGGGCGGCCTGGGTTTCACCGGCCTCGCCGGCGCCGCGGCGGGCATCGCCAAGCTGCTGTTCTTCGTATTCCTGGTGGGCTTCGTGCTCTTCCTGGCGCTCGGCGCGTTCGTCGGCAGGAAGATCACGGGCAACTAGCCGGCCTCGATACCGGTTGGTCGATGGGCGCGGAGCCGAGGCTCCGCGCCCTTTCCGTTTGAGCTAGGCCGCGACGGTCTCGGCCTCTTCGCCGGCCGAGACGGCCAGGGCGTCCTCGATGGCCTCGAACAGCTTGGAAGCCTCGATGGGCTTGGGCACGAAGCCGGTCATGCCGGCGGCCAGGTACTCGGCCACCTGGTGGCTCATCACATTGGCCGACAGGGCCAGGATCGGGATGGCGGACCGGCCGTGCTCGGCCTCGAAGGCGCGGATGGCGAGTGTGGCCTCCACCCCGTTCATCTCCGGCATCTGGGCGTCCATCAGGATCAGCTCGAAGGCCTGGGTCTTGTAGGCCTCGACCGCCTCGCGGCCGTTGGCGGCGATGGTGAGGTCGACGCCGAGCGGCTCCAGCAGCGACTTCAGGATCAACTGGTTGGTCGGGTTGTCCTCGGCCGCGAGAATGCGGGCCGAGGGTCCATGCTCGCCGGTCGGCGCGGCTTCGCGCTCGTGGACAGGGCAGGGCGTGCGACGCTCGGCGCGCTTTTCCAAAGGCAGGTCGAAGGTGAAGGTCGAGCCCTGGCCGGCCTCGCTGGCCACGCTCATATGGCCGCCCATCAGCTCGACCAGCTCGCGGCTGATGGCCAGGCCCAGGCCCGTGCCGCCGAAACGCCGCGTGGTCGAGGCGTCGACCTGGCTGAACTTCTGGAACAGGTCGCCCAGCCGCTCGGCCGGGATGCCGATGCCGCTGTCATGCACCACGAAGCGCAGGCCGAAGGCCGCGGTGGCGACCTCGACGGCGACCTCGCCCTCGGTGGTGAACTTCACGGCGTTGGAGACCAGGTTGGCGATCACCTGCTTCAGGCGCGCGCCGTCGCCGAACCACACGCCCTCGGCCTCGGGGTCGAGCGTGGTGCGCAGGGTCACGTCCTTCTGCGCCGCCAGGTTCACGAACGGCGCGCAGGCCGCCTCGATCGCCTCGGTGACGTCGAACTCGTGATTGTCGATGTCGAGCCGCCCGGCCTCGATCTTCGAGAAGTCGAGCACGTCGTTCAGCACGGCCAGCAGGGTCTGGCCGGAATCGCGGATGATGTTCAGCCGGTCGCCCTGGGCCGGACTCAGGTCCTCTCGCGCCATCACCTGGGCCATGCCCAGGATGCCGTTCAGCGGGGTGCGGATCTCGTGGCTCATATTGGCCAGGAACTGGGACTTGGCGATGTTGGCCGTGTCGGCCTGGTCCTTGGCGCGGACCAGTTCGGACATGGTGCGCTCCAGCGCCCCGTCGCCCGCCGCCAGTTCGCGCAGGATCGCCCCGATCCGGTGGGTCAGGGCGAGGCCCGCCACCAGCACCACCAGGAAGGCGACGATGAAGGCCGGCGCCGCGCGCTTGAAGACGTCGGTGCCGGGATGCTTGGGCGTCCAGGCCACGTCGCCGACCACGAAGCCATGCGCATCGACCAGAGGGGCGAGCGGTCCGCCGCTATCGGCCTTGACCGGCGTCAGATGGGCGTTGCGGATCCGCAGGTTCTCTTCCAGGCCCCGCAGGATCGCGCCATCGAGCGCCTCGGCGCTGACGATCAGCCGGGCGGGACCGGGCTGGCGGGCGACCTTGTCGGTCTCCGGGACGATGGTGGCGACGCCGACCAGGTAGGTCACGCCGTGCGAGACCACCAGGCCGCTCTTGCTCAGCACGGCGGCATAGCCGACCGGCGCGCGCAGATGGGTCAGGCGCGCGTTCACCGCCTCCTGCTCGCGCAGCTCGGCGATCAGCGGACGGATGTCATCGACGAAGCCCTGCAGGGCGGCCGCCGGGGCGCGGTTTTCGCCGAGCCAGGAATAGAGCGGGACGCCGTCGCCACCGACCACCGCGCTGAGGTCGTGGTCCAGGTCCTTGGCGTAGTAGCGGCCGACGTTGGAGTCCGCCCAGGCCTCGTCGATCTTGCCGGACAGCTTCTCATAGCCCTCGTCCCAGACGCTGACCGAGGTGATCTGCTGGACCAGGCGCTCGCGGGCTTCGTCCAGGCCGCGGGAGACCAGCTCGCGCTCTTCGGCGATCTGGGCCTGGTCGACGGAGATGGTGGTATAGGCCAGGAGGCCGGCGCCGCCGGCGATCACCACGCCCAGAATCAGCAGCGCCAGCGCAATGATGCGCCGCACGGCAGCCTGGCTATGTGGCAAGTTCGACGCCATCCCCCACCCGTCCCGCAGAACGCGGTTAGATAGGCTGGGGCTGGATATCAAAACGTAAAGGCCGCTGCGGCGATTCGACCGCATCCCCGATTTGGGGGCAGTTTATTTCTGGTACACCCCAGAACGGGGGGAATTCTTGTCGGCCAGCCGACATTGGGTCCCGCGAGGCATCACGTCGTTCGCCGAACGCATCGACCGCGAGCGGCGGGTGGCCTCAGGCCACCCGCACCCGGGCCGTCGATTCCGGCAGATCCTGGCCGAAGGCGCGCTGGAAGAACTCGGCCACGGTGCCGCGCTCCAGCTCGTCGCACTTGTTCAGGAAGGTCATGCGGAAGGCCAGGCCCAGGTCGCCGCCGAAGATCTCGGCGTTCTGGGCCCAGGTGATCACCGTCCGCGGGCTCATGACGGTGGAGATGTCCCCGTTCATGAAGGCGTTGCGGGTCATGTCGGCCACCCGGACCATGGCCGCGATCTGGCGGCGGCCTTCCGGCGTGTCGTAATGCGGCGCCTTCGAGAGCACGATCTCGGCTTCCACGTCGTGGGCCAGATAGTTCAGCGTCGTGACGATCGACCAGCGGTCCATCTGGCCCTGGTTGATCTGCTGGGTGCCGTGATAGAGGCCGGTGGTGTCGCCCAGACCGATGGTGTTGGTCGTCGAGAACAGCCGGAAGAACGGGTTCGGGCGGATCACGCGATTCTGGTCGAGCAGGGTCAGCTTGCCCTGGGCTTCCAGCACACGCTGGATCACGAACATCACGTCCGGACGGCCGGCGTCGTATTCGTCGAACACCAGGGCGATCGGCCGCTGGATCGTCCAGGGCAGGATGCCTTCGCGGAACTCGGTGACCTGCTTGCCGTCCTTCAGGACGATGGCGTCCTTGCCGACCAGGTCGATCCGCGACACGTGGCTGTCGAGGTTCACCCGGATGAGCGGCCAGTTGAGGCGCGCGGCCACCTGCTCGATGTGGGTCGACTTGCCGGTGCCGTGATAGCCCTGAACCATCACGCGGCGGTCGAAGGCGAAGCCGGCGCAGATCGCCTTGGTCGTCTCCGGGTCGAACTTGTAGGCCGCGTCGATGTCCGGGACGTGCGCGTCGCGGGTCGAGAAGGCCGGAACGGTCATGTCCACGTCGACGCCGAAGGTTTCCCGAACGGAAACCTTCTTGTCCGGGACCATCGCGATCAGCTTGTCGTCTTGGGTGTCAGCGAACGAAGTCATGGCGAGGTTCGATTACAGGGTTACGGCGCGGATGCAAACGGGTGTTTCATGTCGAAAAGCCCCTTAATCCACATGGGGTGACCGAGGGAGCACAGACATGCCGGATGGCGCGCATGAAGGCTTCCGCACCGTCAAGGTGCGGCCGAGCGAAAGCGGTTTCGGGGGCTGGATCGAGGGCGTCGACCTGGCCCGCCCCTTGCCGCCTGAGGCCTTGGCCGAGGTCAAGGCCGCCTGGGCGAAGCATTCCGTGGTGAGCTTCCCGCGCCAGGCCTTGAGCCTCGACGAGCTCGAGGCCTTCACCCTGCAGATCGGCGCCTTCGGGGTGGACCCGTTCATCGCTCCCATGCCCGGCCATCCCAATGTGCTGGAACTGCGCCGCGAGCCCGACGAGAAGGCGACCAACTTCGGCGCCGGCTGGCATTCCGACTGGAGCTTCCAGAAGGAGCCGCCCGCCGCCACCATCCTGCACGGCCAGGTGATCCCGCCGATCGGCGGGGACACCCTGTTCGCCGACTGCGCCTCGGCCTACGACGCCCTGTCCGACGCGATGAAGGCGGTGCTCGCCCCGCTGCGCGCCGTCCACTCGGCGACCCGCGCCTATGGAACCAAGGGCGTCTTCGCCCGCGAGACCGAGAAGCGGACCATGGAGATCATCGTCTCGGACGAGGCGGACACGTCGCTGACCCATCCGCTGGTCCGCACCCATCCGGTGACCGGCCGCAAGGCGCTGTTCGTCAGCCCGGTCTACACCGTCGGCATCGAGGGCTTCACGGTGAAGGAGAGCCAGGCCCTGCTGGGCTTCCTCTTCGCCCATATCACGCAGGACGAGTTCGTCTTCCGCCACAAATGGGCGGCCGATACGCTGCTGATGTGGGACAACCGCTGCACAGTCCACTTCGCCGAGGGCGGCTATGACGGCCACCTGCGGGTCATGCACCGCACGACCGTTGCGGGCGAGGTTCCGGTCTAGGGAAGACCTTCGGGGAGGGGGCGATGAACGATCTGGCGCCGCGCCGCGCGCGCAGCCTGGGCGAATTCGGCGAGGTCTCGGGCAAGCTGTTCCGCGACGAGGAGATCGGGGCCTCGATCGCCTCCTATCGCCCGCGTCCGACCGACGTGATCATCTCGCCCTTCGCCAAGTGCGGCACCACGTGGCTGCAGCAGATCATCCACTGCCTGCGCACCGGCGGCGACATGGACTTCGACGACATCTCCCGCGTCGTGCCCTGGATCGAGACCGCCCGCGCCGCCAACCTCGACCTCGAGGCGCCGCAGCGAGGCGAGCCGCGCGCCTTCAAGAGCCACCTGGCCTATGACGACGTGCCCAAGGGCGCCCGCTACATCGTGGCCTTCCGCGACCCGCGCGACGCCATGGTCTCACTCTACCGCTTCATGGACGGCTGGTTCATCGAGCCCGGCGCCGTGCCGCTCGACGACTTCGTCCGCATGCGCCTGGCCCGCTCCGACGAGCGCTCCGGCTACTGGCATCATCTGAACTCCTGGTGGGCCCAGCGTGACAACCCGGACGTCCTGCTGCTGTCCTACGAGCAGATGAACGCCCAGCCGGAGGCCGCCATCCGCAAGGTAGCCGGCTTCTGCCGCCTGCCCGTAGACGACGCACGCATCGCGCTGGCCCTGGAGCGCTCCTCGCTCGCCTACATGCTGGCGTACAAGGACCGCTTCGACGACGCGATCCTGCGCCTGGAGTCCGAGCGGCGCTGCAACCTGCCGCCCGGCGCGGACTCGGCCAAGGTGCGCAAGGGCGGCTCGACCGGTCGCCAGGAGCTGAGCGACGACCTCGTGGCCGCGCTGGACGCCAAATGGGCTGAACTCGTCGCCCCGGTCACCGGCCTCGCGGACTATGCCGCCCTGGAGGCGGCGCTCCGGGCCCGCGCCTAGGCCATCTTGGCCTTGCGCAGGATCTGGTAGGCCTTGATCACCCGCTGCAGCTTGTGCTCGGCCGAGCGGTCGCCGCCATTGGAGTCCGGGTGGCAGCGTTTCACCAGTTCGATGTAGCGGGCGCGGATCTTCGCGCCGTCGGCGTCGTCGTCCAGGTCGAGGTCGGCGAGCGCATTGCGCTCCATCTTGCCGAGCTTGCGCCGTTCGGGCTCGTTGGCGGCGCGGCCGCCGCCATGGCCGAACAGGTTGAACGGGTCGCGATAGCCCTGCCCCTTGGCCTGGGCGAACCCATGGGACGCGGCGGCGGGTTCGCGGGAGAAGCGGCCGGCCTTGAACTCCCAGGTCGGGCGGTCGCCGGCGGCGCTCTGCGCCTGGCGGGCGCGGATCTCGCCCTCGCTCATGCCGGCGAAGAAGTTCCAGTTGCGGTTATATTCGGCCGCGTGCGGCTGGCAGAACCAGTAGTGCTCATTGAGCATGTCGCGCGATTTCGGGGCGCGCGCCGTCGCCGCCACCCGGCACCCCGGATGGTCGCAAGCCCGTTCGCCGGGCTTCAGCGCATAGACGTCGTCCGTCTGGGCGGCCTCCTCCGGAGAGGGCGGTCGGACCCGGATGTCGACGAATTTTGGCTTGTATTGAAACGCGCCGGCCATAGCCCAAGTATGATGCGGGAAAAGACCCTTTCAAGAATTGAAGATCATCGCGATGGGCGCCATATTTGAGGCCATTCACGACAAGCTCACCGCGGCGTTTTCGCCCACCCGCCTGGAGATCGAGAACGATTCCGCCAGGCACGCGGGACACTCGGGCGCCAACGCCTCCGGTGAGAGCCATTTTAACATAGTGATCGAAGCCCAGGCCTTCGAGGGGACGCCGAAGGTGGCGCGCCAGCGTATGGTCTACCGGATATTGGCCGAGGAGCTGGCGGGCCCGCTGCACGCCCTCTCGGTCAAGGCCCTCGCGCCCGGCGAGAGCTGATCAGGACAACGAACGAATCCGCCGCCGAAAACAGGCGGCCGCGCTTGGGGAGGCGTGCCTTTGAAGACGACGATCACCGTCAATGGCGAGGCGAGGGCGCTCGACCTCGACACTCGCGTCACCCTGCTCGACGCCTTGCGCGAACATCTTGGCCTGAAGGGCTCCAAGAAGGGCTGCGACCACGGCCAGTGCGGCGCCTGCACAGTCCTGGTCAACGGCGTGCGGATCAACGCCTGCCTGTCGCTGGCCGTCATGCATGACGGCGACGAGGTCACCACCATCGAGGGGATCGGAACCGAGGCCGCCCTGCATCCGCTGCAGCAGGCCTTTCTGACCCAGGACGCCTTCCAGTGCGGCTACTGCACGCCCGGCCAGATCTGTTCCGCCGTCGGCATGCTGCAGGAGGCCGCCCAGAACTGGCCCAGCCAGGCCACCGAGGACCTCACCGCCGCCATCGCGCTCACCGACGCTGAGATCCGCGAGCGGATGAGCGGGAACATCTGCCGCTGCTCGGCCTATCCCCAGATCCTGGCGGCGATCCGCGACGTGGCGGGGGAGCCCGCATGAAGGCTTTCACTTACGAGCGCGCCACCGATGTCACCGCCGCTGTGAAGGCGGTGGCCGAGACCCCCAACGCCCGCTTTCTGGCCGGCGGCACCAACCTGCTCGACCTGATGAAGCTGGAGATCGAGACCCCGGCCCACCTGGTCGATGTCGGCCGCCTGCCTCTCTCGGCCATCGAGGCCACCGCCGACGGGGGTCTGAGGATCGGCGCCATGGCCACCAACAGCCAGGTGGCCGCCGACGCGACCGCCCGGGCGCGCTATCCGGTGCTGGTGGAGGCCATCGTCTCGGGCGGCTCGGCCCAGCTGCGCAACAAGGCGACGGTGGGAGGCAACCTGCTGCAGCGGACCCGCTGCGCCTACTTCTACGACACCGCCAAGCCCTGCAATAAGCGCCAGCCCGGATCGGGCTGTAGCGCCATCGGCGGGCTGAACCGCAACGCCGCGATCTTCGGCGCGAGCGACGCCTGTATCGCCACCCACCCGTCGGACATGGCCGTGGCCCTCACCGCCCTCGGCGCCCAGGTCGAGACCCTGAAGGCCGATGGATCGAGCCGCATGCTCGCGGTGGCCGACCTGCATCGCCTGCCCGGCGTCACGCCGCAGGTGGAGACCGAGCTTTCGCCCGGCGAGCTGATCACCGCGGTCGTCGTGCCCGCGCCGCCGCAGGGCGGTCAGATCTATCGCAAGGCCCGCGACCGGGCCTCCTATGCCGGTGGCCTCGCCAGCGTCGCGGTGGCGGGTGGCCAGGTCGCCCTGGGCGCCGTCGCGCACAAGCCCTGGACCGCGGCCCAGGCCCAGGCGGCGCTGGCCGGCGGCGCCTCGCATGCCGAGGCCGCGAAGGCCGAACTGGCGGGCGCCCAGGACCAGGGCCGCAACGCCTTCAAGATCGCCCTGGTCGGCCGGCTGATGGCCGCGGCCCTGGACGAAGCCAAGCAAGGGAGGGGCGCATGACCTCGGTCAAGGACTGGGCCGCGCCCAACCCGATCACCGAAAATCGCTCGGGCCTGATCGGCAAGGCGGTCGACCGTTACGAGGGTCCGCTGAAGGTCACCGGGACGGCCGCCTACGCCTACGAGGTCGAGCCGCCCGCCCCGCCGGCCTATGGCTATGTGCTGGGCGCCACCATCCCGCGCGGACGCATCACCGCCATCGACGTGGCCGCCGCGGAGCGTGCGCCTGGCGTCCACCTGGTCTGGACCCACGAGACGGTCCCGGCTCAAGCCCGGCGCGGCGAGAAGCTGAACCCGCGCAGCCAGCGCGCCGCCAACCCGGCCATGGCGTCGGACCGCATCGAGTTCTACGGCCAGACCATCGCCTTCGTCCTGGCCGACAGCCTGGAAGAGGCCCGCGCCGCCGCCGAGCTGATCCAAGTCGACTACGCCCGCGAGGACGCGGTGGTCGACTTCCGCGCCAGCCTCGACCAGGCCGGCATGCCGCCGGGCGAGGAGGACGTCCATATCGGCGACTTCCCGGGCGCCTTCGCCAAGGCGCCGGTGACGCTCGACGAGACCTACTGGT
>CAMFHW010000024.1 GCA_945952175.1 uncultured Phenylobacterium sp.
CGTCGGAGGCGAAGGGGAAGAAATAGGCGTCCGAAATGTCCACGCCCTTCAGCGGCGCGCCGAGGACCGCCAGCTTGATCGACTTGTCGGCCTTGGTCGCGACGGCGGTCAGCAAGCCCGGCTTGGGGGTCACGTCCAGGGCCGCGGCGATCTTGCCGCCCCAGGTCGGATCCTGCGCCGCGGGGCCGGACGTCACCGGCAGGTCGAGGGTCAGGTCGGCGTCCTCGGGCACGCAGACGTCGGCGCACACCAGCAGGGCCGCGTGGGCCTTGAGCGTCACCGTCTCGCCGGGCTTGGCCGACTTCGGGGCGGTGATCGCCACCGGCAGAAGCACCTGGCCCTGATAGCCGTAGTTCATCAGCGGCCCGGTCGGCTCGCGGCGCGGCGGGGCCCAGGCGATGTCACCGGCCTTCCAGCCCGGCGGCAGGGTCCAGGTGATCTCGGTCGGCGCGCCGGAATCGCCGGAATTCTTCCAGTAGGTGTGCCAGCCGGACTGGATGTCCTGGCGCAGCGCCACCTGCACCACACCGCCGGGCGCGACGCCAGCGGTCTGGGGCGCCAGTTCGACGGTGACGTGGGCCGTCTTCACCGGCGCCGCGGCGGCGGGCAGGGCGAGGGCCGTGGCAAGGCCGAGAAGCGCCAGGCTCCTGACGAGAAAACGCATCATACCTCTGTCCCGACCGTTCGGCCGCTATATGGCCCGCCGGCCTGTCATACGCAAAGCGCGCAGGAACGGTTACATGCTGAGGCTTGGGCTCGACTTGGCGTGAGCCCACGCCACATCATGGGCGAATCAGCGTTGTGAGGAGGCCTTCCATGCCCGCGCCCTTCGACGATATCGAGATCGGCCAGGTGGTGTCGCTCGGCGAGGTCCGCGTCGACCTGCGCGCCCTGGAGGCGTTCATCGAGGCCTTCGCGCCGGGCTGGCCGGTCGAGCGCGGCGCGCCCGACGCCATGGTCTATGCGATCTGGACCCGGCTCGACGCCGCCTCGGTGGTGGCCTGGCCCCAGACCAAGCGCCTGGGCGTCGACGCCCTGCGCTGGGCGCGCAACCCGCCGGCCGGCGAGGCCCTGCGCGGCCGCATGACGGTGATGGGCAAGGATCCGGTCGGCGACGGCAAGGGCATCATCATCGCCCAGCACGACCTCCTGGACGAAGCCGGCCGCCTGGTCTTCTCGTGCCTGACGCGGAGCGTCTTCGCGCGGTGATCGGCGCGTCATCCTCCGACAGGCCGAAGGCCTGATCGGCGGACCCAAGCTGAGATTCAGATCGCCAAGGCCGTCTGGGTCCCCCGGTCCGCCTCGCGGCGGCCGGAGGATGACGGTCCGTTTGTTAGGCGTTCCCCGCCGTGGCCATCTCGGCCATGGCGTTCTTGTACATCTGCAGCGCCACCAGGCGGTCCCAGCCGACGAGGCTGATCAGGTGGGCGTAGATCTGCATCAGGGCGCCGTTGTCGCGCAGCTCGAGCAGCTTGTCGGCCGGCAGGGCGTTCAGCTTGGCTTCCGAGATGGCGAAGAACTCGGCGATCACCTGGGGCTCGCCCGGCGTGCCGTCCTCGTTGGCCGGGGTGTGGGTGGCCTGGCGGATCTCGAACAGGTCGAGGTCCTTGAGGATCTGGACGAAATTGGTCGTGCGCTGACGCTCGAGCTCGTAGTTGTTGCAGAACTCGATGCAGTTGTTGGTGTACTCGGTCAGCGAGTTGTCCGGGTTGAAGAACTGCAGCTCGCCGCCCTCGACGATGAACTCGGCGGCGCGGTCGATGCAGAGGATCGACTGGCCGGCGGCGGCGTCGTTGGCGAACACGAACGGATAGCGGCGGATATAGGCCGGAATGTAGACGCCCGCCTCGAACAGGCCATCCTCACGCAGGAACAGGTTGTCGTTGGCGTTCAGGCCCATGACCTGCAGCGGGGTCTTGTCGTCGCCGACGAAGATGATCGGGCCGGTCACGGCGGCCAGCGAGAACTCGGTCACCGCCAGCGGCACGGCGTGGCCGACACGGGCGAAGCCGAACGGGCCGTCCATGCGCTTGACGCCCAGGCCCTTGTGCAGTTCCGGCGAGAGCGGCTCCGGCTTGGAATAGAAGAGGACGTTGCCGGAGATCTGGCCGCCGATGTTCGGCTGGGTTTCGTTCGCCATGAAGTGCCTTCGATATGCTGGGCGAGAATGGAATTGCGAGAGCCGACTCCTTTGGCCGGTTCCGCGAAGTCCGCGCTTCTACCCGATCGGGCGGAAGGCGGCAAATCAAGCCCACGCCACCTTGCTCCCGCGCGCCTGAGCCGTTTCAATCGCCGCCATATTCAAGCGCCGACGAGGCGACATTAGGGAGCTCGGATTTTCCAATGGCCATCTTCTATCCCGACATCCTGCAGCAGCGGACCGCGGCGCGGGAATTCACCTACGGCGACAAGGACGTGATGCTCTACGCGCTCGGCGTGGGCATGGGCCGCGACCCCATGGACGAGACAGAACTCGCCTTCGTCTACGAGAAGACCCTCAAGGTGATCCCGACGGCGGCCACCGTGCTGGCCTCCGGGCTGCGCGGCCGCGCCGGCCCGGCGCCGGAGATGCCGGCGGGCCACCGCCAGAGCCAGATCAACTTCCTGATGGTGGTGCACGGCGAGCAGAAGGTCGAGTTGCACAAGCCTCTGCCGGCCAGCGGGACCTTCACCGCCGAGGGCCGCACCATCGGCGCCTATGACAAGGGCCCCGGCAAGGGCGCGGTGATCATCAACGAGACCGTCTGGACCGACGAGAAGGGCGAGAAGGTGGCCACCCTCACCGGCTCCACCTTCGCCCGCGGCGATGGCGGCTTCGGCGGCCCGTCGGAGGGCGCGCCGGAACCGCACGTGGTCCCGACCCGCGCGCCGGACCTGTCGGTGGACATCGACACCCGCGAGGACCAGGCCCTGCTCTACCGGCTGAACGGCGACCGCAACCCGCTGCATTCCGATCCCGAGGTGGCCAAGCGGGCGGGCTTCGATCGGCCGATCCTGCATGGGCTCTGCACCTACGGGATCACCTGCCGGGCCGTGCTGCAGGCGATCACCGGCTTCGATCCGGACCAGATCTATTCGCACCAGGCGCGGTTCTCGGCGCCGGTCTTCCCAGGCGACACGATCACTGTCGACCTTTGGAAGGACGGCAAGGAGATCTCGTTCGAGGCTCGGGTGAAGGCACGCGGCGCGACCGTGATCAAGAACGGGCTGACCGTTCTGCGCTAGGCCCAAGGTCGGGGGCGGTTCCGCGCGAAGCGGAACCGCCCTATGACTGGGCGAATGTCTCGACAGATCCTGCTGGCGGCCGCGGTCGCCGCCTCGCTGGCCGCCTGCGCCGGCGTCTCCCCTGCCCCCAAGAACGCCGCCCAGGATCCCTCCCTCGGCGTGCCGAAGGACAACAGGCTCACGGGCTATTTCGCGGCCAACCCGATCGATGGCAAGGCGCTGCTGGGGCCGCCGCCGACGCCGGACAGCCTGCGCGGCCGCGCCGATCGCGAGCGCTACGAGGAGACCCGCGCCCTGGCCGGCTCGCCGCGCTGGGCCGAGGCCACCAGGGACGATGACATCTGGGGCGCCGGGTCCGGGGCCTTGCGGCGCTATTCCTGCGCGCTCGGCGTGAAGCTGGGAGACAAGGAGACCCCGGCGGTCTCGCGCCTGCTGCACCGCATGGAGCTCGACGTGCGCACGGTCGGCACGCCGCCCAAGGACTTCTACAACCGCACCCGGCCGCTGATCGGCGACGACAAGCCGGTCTGCGTGGCGCGCGCCGAGTGGATGAAGACCAACGCCTCCTATCCTTCCGGCCACTCGATGACCGGCTGGTCCTGGGCGCTGGTGCTGTCCGAGATCGCGCCCGACAGGACCGACGGCCTGATGGCAGCCGGCAAGACGATCGGCGAGAGCCGGGTGATCTGCGGCGTCCATTTCCAGAGCGACGTCGAGGCGGGCCGGACCCTGGCCGCCGCCATGGTCGCGCGCCTGCACGCCGAGCCGCAGTTCCAGGCCGATCTCGCCCGGGCCAAGGCGGAGCTCGCCCAGGCGCCAAAGGCGACCGACCTCAGCTGCCCGGCCGCCTAGCCGCATAGACCACATGCGGCCGCAGGGGATGGCCGCGGTGCAGGTTCGGATGGTCGAAGTCGCGGGCCGGGTCGGCGACCATGCCGATGCGCCGCATCACCGCCTGGCTGGCGCGGTTGCTGGCCGCAGTGAAGGCGACGATCTCGTCAACCTGGAGATTGGCGAAGCCCCAGGCCAGCGCCGCCGCCGCGCCCTCGGTGGCGTAGCCCGCGCCCCAGGCGTCGGGCGCGAGGCGCCAGCCCATCTCGATGGCCGGCCCGACCGGCAGGTGGCCGTCCTCGACCACGACCAGGCCGACAGCGCCGATCAGCCGGGCGTCGGCCTTCCGCTCGCAGGCCCAGAAGCCAAAGCCGTGGCGGGCGATGTGGGCGTTGATGCGATCGAGCAGGGCGTCGCTTCCCGCGCGGTCCTGGGTCCCACCCAGCCAGGCGCCGACCTCGGGGTGGCCGTTGATCGCAGCGAAGGCGTCACGGTCGTCTTCCCGATAGGGACGCAGGATCAGGCGGGGCGTCTCGATCATCCGGCGGGCCTGGGCGCGACCAGGCTGCCGTACAGGTCGGTGCGGCGGTCGCGGAAGAAGCCCCAGGCGGCGCGGTGGCCGGCCAGGAAGTCGAGGTCGAAGGTCGCCACGGCCACCCCCTCCTCGTCCCGCGACAGGTCGCCGACCAAGTCGCCGCGGTGGTCGGCGATGAAGGACGAGCCATAGAAGCCCTGGCCGCCGTTCGGGTAGCCGTCCCAGGGCTCGAAGCCGGTGCGGTTCGCGCCCACCACCGGGATCACGTTGGAGACCGCGTGCCCCTGCATGGCGCGCCGCCAGGGGGCGGCGGTGTCGAGGCTGGCGTCGTGCGGCTCCGAGCCGATGGCGGTGGGATACAGCAGGACCTCGGCGCCCATGAGCGTCATGGCGCGGGCGGCCTCCGGATACCACTGGTCCCAGCAGATGCCGACGCCGACCCGGCCGAAGCGGGTGTCCCAGACCTTGAAGCCCGTATCGCCCGGTCGGAAGTAATACTTCTCCATGTAGCCGGGGCCGTCGGGAATGTGGCTCTTGCGGTAGAGGCCCATCAGCGAGCCGTCGGCGTCGACCATCACCAGGCTGTTGAAATAGTGCGGCCCCTCGCGCTCGAAGATCGAGATCGGCAGCACCACGCCGAGCTCGGCGGCCAGGGGCGCCAGCGCGGTGACGCAGGGATGCTCGCGCCAGGGATGGGCCTCGGCGAACCAGCGCTCCTCCTGGGCGACGCAGAAATAGGGGCCCTGGAACAGCTCGGACGGCAGGATCACCTGGGCGCCCTTCGACGCGGCCTGGCGGATCAGGTCCTCGGTCTTCCTGATGTTGGCGCCCAGGTCCATGCCGTAGCTGGTCTGCAGGGCGGCGAGGCTGATCGTGCGGGCCATCAGGCGGGCTCCTGCTGGGTGATGCAGTGGAACGAGCCGCCGCCGGTCAGGATCGCGTTGGACGGCAGGTCGATGATCGTCCGGTCTGGGAACACCGACTTCAGGGCCTCGACCGCGAACTCACCGGCGCGGGGCTCGCCATAGGTCGGCAGGATCACCGCGCCGTTGGCGATGATGAAGTTCATGTGGCTGGCCGGCGCCGCGCCGCCCTCGTGGCTCTCGATCCAGCCGGGCGACGGGATGCGGATCACCTTCAGCCGGCGGCCCCCGGCGTCGGTCATGGCGGCGAGGGCGGCGGCGCAGGCGTCGTAGACATCGGCGTTCACGTCGCCGCGGCCGTAGGCCATGGGGCAGACCACGGTCGCCGGACCGACGAAGCGGGCCAGGTTGTCGACGTGGCCGTCGGTGTGGTCGTTGCGCAGGCCCTCGCCGAGCCAGAGGACCTTGCGGGCGCCGATCGCCTCGGCCAGCGCCGCCTCGGCCTTGGCCTCGGTCCAGTCGCCGTTGCGGTTGGGGTTCAGCAGGCACTCGCGGGTGGTCAGGACCGTGCCGGCGCCGTCGTGGTCGAGGGCGCCGCCTTCGAGGACGATATTGTAGGCGATCAGGGGGGTTTCGGCGGCCTGCGCGATCTGGCCGGCGACCTCGTCGTCATGGTCGAGCTGGTACTTGCCGCCCCAGCCGTTGAAGCGGAATGCGAGGGCCTGGTCCCGGGTGAAGATCGGGCCGGTGTCGCGCAGCCAGATGTCGCCGAAGCGGCCGGGAACGATATCGATATTCGATATGTCGCCGAGCCGCTTGCGGGCGGCGGCCTCACCGGCGTCGGAACCGGTCATCAGGCGCACCTGCTCGCGGCCGGGACCGGCGAGGGCGCGGGCGAGCGCGGCCACTTCTTCCTGGGCCGGTTCGAGATCTTCCTCCCAGAGCTCGGCATGGCTCGGGAAGCCCAGCCACATGGCCTTGTGAGGCGCCCATTCGGCGGGAACGGTCAGGCTCATCTCAGTCCTCGACAAACGACGCGCGCAGATGGGCGGACGCGTCCCGTACGTCAAGCGCATGACGCAAAGAAGAAGGGCGGCCCGTCGCCGGACCGCCCTTCGAACTCAATCCAGTCGCCTGGACCTAGAACTCGTAGCGCAGGCCGACCTGGACGTACCAGAGCGACAGCGGCGTGTTCGTGGTCTTGGAGACCGAGGTCGGCACCTGCGAGTAGATGTAGCGCGGGCAGGCGGCGCTGGTGGTCGGCACGATCACGCCGTTGGCGTCGGCGCAGTCGACCCGGGCCAGGGTGTTGATGTCGCTGTACTCGGCGACGCGGCCCCACTTGCTGTTCAGCAGGTTGAGCACGTTGCGGATGTCCAGGTTCACCTTCAGCTTGTGGCCTTCCAGGAAGCCCGGGAACTCCTGGCTCACCTGCATGTCCAGGCGGCCGATCGCGGCGTTGTCGTTCGAGTACTTCTGGACCAGGCCGGTGGGCAGGTCGAAGTTCTGGACGTAGCGCTTGAAGTTCGCGAGGTCGGCGGCGGTCGCGAAGTGGACCAGGCCGACGTCCAGCGGCGTCGCGCCGGCCGGGCCGTTGAAGTCCGGCACGTACAGCAGTTCCGACTGACGGTTCACCCCGAAGACCGGGCCACGGCCGGACACGCGGTCCTGCATGGCGAAGCCGAAGGGACGGCCGTCCTGACGCTCCGCGAACAGGCTGATCCGGGTCTGGTTGTCACCCCAGAAGGCGTGATGGTAGCCAAACTCGAGCTTGTAACGGTTCGGGATCTCGTAGACCGAGCGGCCCTCGTAGTCGCGGTTCGGGTCCATACCGGACATCACGCCGGCGTAGAGCGAGCCGGCCGTGGTGCCGAAGAAGACGCCGCCGCCGGTGTCCGTCAGATCCTGGTGAGCATAGCCGACCGACAGATCGCCGCCCCAATCCCAGCTCTTCGAGAGGCTGACCGCCACGGTGTAGGCATGACCCTTGTCGGTGTTGCCGACGATGATGTCGCGGTTGGAGCCGAGGTTGGCCGAAGACTTGCCGGCCACGGCGCCGAGGCCGTCGTAGCGGATACGGCCGTCCGGCAGGAACTGCTGGACGCCGTTGACCACCAGGGGCTGGGCGCGGTTGTCGTAGTAGGTGATCTCGTGGTTCACCTTCATGCCGACGAAGTCGCCCGTCAGCGACCAACCGTCGCCGAAGCGCCAGGTGCCCGACAGGAACAGCTTCCACTGGCTGGGCAACTGGAACGACGGCGAGAGCGCAATCACTTCACCGCTCGTCGGGATCGAGACCGCGCCGCCGAGCGTGCCCTGTTGCAGGGCTTTCACCTGGGCCGGGATCGAGTAGCCGAAGTTGGAGTCGGCGAAGAGGTTGTCGAGCGCCACCGAACCGATCGCCGAGGTGAAGCCGGCAGTGCCGGTCGTCTCGGTGAAGCCGGCCGCCGTGCGCTGGATGTCGACCTGGGTCGTGGCGTAGCCGGTGTTGTAGAACGGCGCGCCGGTCAGCACGTCCGGAGTGCCGCCCGAGAACAGGCCGAGGCCGGCGCTGAACTTCAGGTTATCCTTCGGCGTCCATTCCGCCGACACGCGCGGCATCAGGATCTGCAGGCCGTCGATGGTCTTCTGGTTGGTGAAGCCGTTCCGGGCCAGGAAGTTCGGGTTGAGGATCGGCTTGTCGCTTTCCTCGTAGCGGTCGAAGCGGAAGCCCCCGGCGACCTTCAGGTTCTCCGTGATGTGCAGGGTGTCCTGCGCATAGACGCTGTAGGTCCAGTACGGCGAGTTGTAGGCCGCATCGTTCGGATTGCCGCTGACCGCGTTCTGATAGATCAGCTCGCTGGCCTTGCCGGCTTGGAAGTCGGCGATCGAGTCGAAGTAGTACTGGCCGCGCGAGTTCGGGACGAAGATGTCGTAGGGCTTGGCCTGACGGGCCTGGGCGCCGACCTTGAAGACGTGGTCGCCGATCGAATACTCGGCCTGGGCCTGGTAGCGGTATTCCTGTTCACGCAGGGCGTTGGCGTGGCGGAACTGGTCCGGACCCCAGCGGACGGTGTCGAAGCCGGCGGCGCAGCTGGTGAGCGTGGCGTCCGAGGTCGGCGCCAGGCAGACGCGGACGTCCGAATAGTTCTGGCCGCTCGGCGGCAGCTGCATGTTGTTGTAGTCGCGATAGGTCGCCTTGACGAAGGTGGTCAGGCGGTCGGTCCAGTGCGAGTGCAGCTCGAGGGTATAGGCCTCGTCCGAATTGAACTGCCTGTACCAGCGCGAGGCGAGCGACGCGGGCGCGGTGCCGAGGTCGGTGCGCTGGATCGAGGACGATTCGGCGTAGCGGTAGGTGAAGCTGGCGCGGTGGTCGTCGGTGATGTTCCAGTCCAGCTTGCCCGAGTACTTCTTGTCGGTCACCGGCTTGGTGGTGGCGACGGAGCCCAGGTTGAACTTGCTGGTGTATTTGGTGTTGTAGATGTTGACGACGTTGTCGATCTGGGCCTGGGTCAGGCCGTTGGCGAACACCGTGCCGGCGCCGGAGCCGGCGACGCCCACCAGGGTGGGATCGATCGTCTCGTAGTTCTCGTAGGACAGGGCGAAGAACAGCTTGTCCTTGATGATCGGGCCGGAGACGAAGGCGCCGTAGTTCCGCTGGCTGATCGCCTGCTTCACCCGAGCATCCTCGGTCTTCTTACCGACCAGGCCGTCGTTCAGGTAGTTGTCGAACACCACGCCATGGAAGCTGTTGGTGCCCGAACGCAGGACCAGGTTCAGGGCGCCACCGACGAAGTCGCCGTTTTCCACGTCCGTCGGGGCCGCGGCCACCGAGAACTGCTCGACCGCGTCCAGGGTGACCGGGCCGCGGGCGGTGGTCATGCCGCCCTGGGCCAGACCGAAGTTGTCCTGGGCCGCCACGCCGTCGACCGCGATGCGGTTATAGCGGGGGTTGGAACCGGCGATCGAGATACCGCCGCCGTTGGTGCCGAGGCGGCCGCCCGAGAGGTCCTGCACCGCGAGCATGTCGCGGCGAGCCAGGTCGCGCGGGTCGCGGTTGATGGTGACGACGGTGGCGATGTCGCCCTCGCCCAGCACCGTCTTCGGACCGGAGTCGTTGTTGCGGGTGCGCGTGCCGGTGACGACCAGTTCCTCGACGGCCGCGAGGTCCATGTCGAAGCTCAGGGTCTGGCCGACCTGCAGGAACACGCCCTTGAAGGTCTTGGTCGGCAGGCCGGGGGCCGTGACCGTAACATTGTACGGACCACCGACGCGCAGGCCGCGCAGGTCGTAGGAACCGTTGGCCTCAGAAGCCGTGACGGCCTTGGTGCCCGACGGGGTGTGGACCACCGTGATCGACGCCTTGTCGACCGGCGAACCGTTGGCCGTGACGTCGCCGTGCATGGCGGACGTCGTTTCCTGCGCGTAGACCGCGCTGGACATGCCGCACAGCAGCGCGGTCAGCGCCGCCCCAGAGGCGAGCCGTCTCATAGAAAGCATTTGGAATCCCCTCCATCGTCCCCCGGAAAGACGGCCAAGCCCCGGCCGACATCCCGGAAATATTTCGCTCCTATAGCGCGGAAATTCGGGGAGTGGGTGACGCTTTTGTAACGGCGGTCGACCTTCGTGACAGTGCTGCGCGAAAGACACGCATTCGGTCACAGATACGCCATGCTTCAACGACTTGCGGTCGCAAGGCTAAGGCGCACAAGACTTTGTCCGGACACGAATTGATGGCGTCCGAGCCGCCGCCCGGACCGGCGTTCCGCGGCCTCGGCTGTTTCGATTGGTCGCACGTTACAGGCGCCGCTTTTATGGGCGGTGGGGCGGACCGAGGCGCCTCTAGGGTGCGGTGCGGGGGCGTTCGCAACCCCCGCTCGTCATCCCGGCCGGAGGGCCGCCTGCGGGCCGTAGACCCGGGATGACGGGACGGGTGTCAGGACCGCCCGCCCCAGACGGCCTTGAGGCGGGCGTCGCGGCCGCAGCCGGTGCGGTACATGCCGTAGGCGACCGGGTTCTTGCGGGCATAGTCCTGATGATAGCCCTCGGCGATCCAGAAGGGCGAGGCGGGCAGCACCCTGGTCGCCACCGGGCGGCCGAGGGTCTTGGCGACCTGGGCGCGGACCTGCTCGGCCTGGGCGCGCTCGGCCGGGTCGGAGGTGAAGACCGCCGTGCGGTAGGACGGGCCCTGGTCGCAGATCTGGCCACCGGGATCGGTGGGGTCGATGTGGTGGAAGAAGGCGTCGACGAGCTGGGGATAGCTGATCCTGGCCGGGTCGTAGGTGACCTTGATCGATTCCAGATGGCCCTCGTGGTTCTCGTAGGTGGGGTTCTTCGAGGCGCCGCCGGCATAGCCGACCACGACAGACTTCACGCCGGGGGTGTGCTCGATGTCGTGCTCGGCCGACCAGAAGCAGCCGCCGGCGAAGACCGCGGTCTTCAGCGCGCCGGCGGCGGGGGCGGCGTCGGCCATGAGCAGGGCCGTCGCGGCGACGGCGGCGAAGAGGGGACGGCGCATCGGGTTCACCTTCAAGGGACTTGATCCATATACGGCGCCGCACCGGGGAAGGACGCGGGCTCGAGGACCAGTACGTTCCGGCCGGGGCCGAGGTTACGCCGTTCGCCGACTTTCTCCGCTCGCCCGACGCATGTAACCATCGCGCCATCGCGCGCGAACTGAAGGGGAATGGGCGGCGTGGCCGCGGATCTCGAGGACCACCTCAGGAGCCTGATGGTGCGAGGCCAGGCGGGCGACGCCGGCGCGTGGCGCGAACTGCTGTCCGCGCTGAGCCGCCAGCTCCGCGGTTATTTCGGCCGCCGGCTGGACTCCGCCGCCGACGTGGAGGACCTCGTGCAGGAGGCGCTGATGGCGATTCATCGCCGCCGCATGACCTATGATCCCGGCCAGCCCTTCACGGCCTGGGCCCATGCGGTGGCGCGCTACAAGCTGATCGACCACTGGCGGCGCAACCGGATCCGCAAGCACGTGCCCATCGACGACGTTTCCGACTGGTTGGCCGCCGACGGCGTCGACGCCGAGCAGGGCGCGGTGCGGGCCGACCTGGACCGGGTGCTGTCGGTGCTGCCCGAGCGGCAGAGGATGCTGGTGCGCGACGTGAAGATCGAGGGCCTGAGCCTGGCCGAGGCCGGGGCGCGGATGGGGGTGAGCGAAGGCGCCGCCAAGGTCGCCCTGCACCGGGCGATGAAGGCGCTCACCGTCGGCGTGCAGGCGCTGGGGGCGCGCAAGCCATGACCAGCCCGCGCGACACCAACGACCTGATCGAGGCCCTGGCGCTCGACGCGGGCCCGGCGCCGAAGGTCTCGCCGCGCCTGGTGGCCGCGGCGGCCCTGGGCGGGCTGGCGGCCTTCGTGCTGGTGGCGGCCTGGCTGGGCTTCCGACCCGACATCGCCGAGGCGCCGGCGACCCGCATGTTCTGGATGAAGGCCTTCTATACGGCCCTGCTGGGGCTGGCCGGCTTCCTGTGCGTGGAGCGGCTGTCGCGGCCGGTGGGCTCGCCGCGCGGCGGGCTGATGCTGGCCGGCGGCGTGTTCCTGCTGCTTGCGGCGGTGGGGCTGTTCCGGTTCATGCACGCCGACCCGGCCGACCGGATGCCGATGCTGATGGGCCAGTCCTGGAGGGTGTGCCCGCGCAACATCGTGGCGCTGGGCCTGCCGATCCTGGCGGCGACCCTGCTGGCCGTGCGCAGCCTGGCGCCGACGCGGCTGATGCTGGCCGGGGCGGCGGCAGGCCTGTTCTCCGGCGGAGTGGCGGCGACGATCTACGGCCTGCACTGTCCCGAACACACCATGGCTTTCGTGGCGGTGTGGTACTCGCTGGGGATCGCGCTGGTGACGACCCTGGGCGCGGTGGTGGGGCCCTGGGCGCTGCGGTGGCGGTGAAACCGACAAGAGTTTGAACCACGAACCACACGAACCCACACGAACGGGCTCGTCCCCTTCCCCGCTCGTCCCGGCGAATGCCGGGATCCAGATCCGAAGCCTCCGTGCTTGGAAGATTTGAACCACGAAGAGCACGAAGATCACGAAGAGGGCCGAGCAGACCTTCGTGTCCTTCGTGAGCTTGGTGGTTGGATAGGCGACCTTCGGCCAGGGGCGCGGCGCCATACGATCTGGGTCCCGGCATTCGCCGGGATGAGCGGATAGTTAGGCGACCGCGACGTCGAACTCGGCTTCGGTCTTGGCCTTGACCTCTTCGACCGTGACGCCGGGGGCCAGGGCCTTGAGGGCGACGGGGGTCTTGCCGCGGTTGACCTCGAAGACGCCGAGGTCGGTGACCACCAGGTCGACCACCTTCTGGCCCGTCAGCGGCAGGGAGCAGGCCTTGACCAGCTTGGGCGCACCCGACTTCTCCGTGTGCTCCATGACCACGACCACGCGCTTGACGCCGGCCACCAGGTCCATGGCGCCGCCCATGCCCTTGACCATCTTGCCGGGCACCATCCAGTTCGCCAGGTCGCCATTGGCGGCCACCTGCATGGCGCCCAGGATCGACAGGTCGATGTGGCCGCCGCGGATCATGGCGAAGCTGTCGGCCGAGCTGAAATAGGAGGAGCTGGCCAGTTCGGTGATGGTCTGCTTGCCGGCGTTGATGAGGTCGGCGTCCTCCTCGCCCTCATAGGGGAAGGGGCCCATGCCCAGCATGCCGTTCTCGGACTGCAGGGTGACGCTCATGCCGGAGGGGATGTAGTTGGCGACCAGGGTCGGGATGCCGATGCCCAGGTTCACGTAGAAGCCGTCGCGCAGCTCCAGGGCGGCGCGGGCCGCCATCTCGTCTCTCGACCAGGCCATTACGCGGTCTCCCGGGTGCGGACGGTGCGCTGCTCGATGCGCTTCTCGAACTCGGCGCCCTGGAAGATGGCGTCGACATAGATGCCGGGCGTGTGGATGTGGTCCTTGTCGATCGAGCCGGTGGCGACCAGGTGCTCGACCTCGGCGATGCAGACCTTGCCGGCCGTGGCCATCATCGGATTGAAGTTCCGCGCGGTCTTTCGGTAGACGAGGTTGCCCTCCGCGTCGCCTGTGTGGGCCTTGACGATGGAGAGGTCGGCGGTGAGGCCGCGCTCCATGACGTAGAGCTCGCCGTCGAACTCGCGGACTTCCTTGCCCTCGGCCACCAGGGTGCCGACCCCGGTCTTGGTGAAGAAGGCGGGGATGCCGGCGCCGCCGGCGCGGATGCGCTCGGCCAGGGTGCCCTGCGGGTTGAACTCCAGCTCCAGCTTGCCCGAGAGGTAGAGCTCGGCGAACAGCTTGTTCTCGCCGACATAGGAGCTGATCATCTTGCGGATCTGGCCGCCGGCCAGCAGGACGCCGAGGCCGAAGCCGTCGACGCCGCAATTGTTGGAGACCACGGTCAGGTCCTTGACCCCCGTGTCGCGGATCGCCGCGATCAGGTTTTCAGGAATGCCGCAGAGGCCGAAGCCGCCGGCCATGATGGTCATGCCGTCGAAGAGCTGTCCCGCGAGCGCTTCGACCGCGTCCTTGCGTGTCTTGTCAGCCATGGCCGCACGCTTACGCCGCAGCGCAGCATTTGGGAATGCCCCAAGGGCAGGGCCGGGCAAGATTCGACTGCGCGAATCCGTGATCGCCGGTCCATAGTCACGCCATGGCGCAAGTTTTCAGCATGTCGCGGCCCGCATGAACGGTGGGCTGCTGATCCAGGCCCTGGTCTATCTGACCGCGGGCGTCGTTTCGGTGCCGATCGCCAAGCGGCTGGGGCTGGGTTCGGTGCTGGGCTACCTGATCGCCGGCGTGGTGGTCGGGCCGTTCGCCCTGAACCTGGTGGGCGACGCCAAGGACGTGATGCGGTTCGCCGAGTTCGGGGTGGTGATCCTGCTGTTCCTGATCGGACTGGAGGTGCGCCCGGCCCTGCTGTGGCGGATGCGTTCGGCGATCTTCGGCCTGGGCGGGGCGCAGCTGATCGGCACGGCGGCCCTGGTGGCGAGCGCGGGCCTGGCCTTCGGGCTCGACTGGCGGGTGGCGGTGGCGGCGGGGCTGGTGCTGGCCATGTCCTCCACGGCGATCGTGCTGGCCAACCTGGAGGAGCGCGGGCTGCGCCAGGGGCCGGTGGGCGAGGCGGCGTTCGGGGTGCTGCTGTTCCAGGACCTGGCGGTGATCCCGCTGTTCGCGGTGCTGCCGATGCTGGCGACCTTCCCCGCGCACGCGGCGGCGGAGGCCGGCGGCCACGGGGGCTCGGCCCTGATGGACAGCCTGCCCGGCTGGGTGCGGCCGTTCGCCCTGTTCGCGGCGGTGGGCGTGGTGGTGATCGGCGGCCGCTACCTGACCCTGCCCCTGTTCCGCTTCATCGCCGCGGCGCGGTTGCGCGAGATCTTCACCGCCTCGGCCCTGCTGCTGGTGGTGGGCGTCGCGGTCTTGATGGAGCTGGTCGGGCTTTCGCCGGCCCTGGGCGCCTTCCTGGCCGGCGTGGTGCTGGCCGAGAGCGAGTTCCGCCGAGAGCTGGAGACCGACATCGAGCCGTTCCGCGGCCTGCTGCTCGGCCTGTTCTTCATCACGGTGGGCGCCGGGCTCGACTTCGCGGTGGTGGTGCGCCAGCCGGGCATGTTGCTGATCCTGGTGGTCGGGCTGATGGCGTTGAAGGCGCTGGCCATGTACGGCGCGGGCCGGCTGTTCCGGCTGGACGACCGGCAGTCGGCGACGGTGGCGGTGGCGCTGGCCCAGGGCGGGGAGTTCGCCTTCGTGCTGCTGACCTTCACCGTCGGCGCCGGCGTCATCGGGGCCGAGCTCGCCAAGCTGCTGTCGGCGGTGGTGGCGGTGTCGATGGCGCTGACGCCGCTGGCCTTCGCCGCCTATGGCCGGTTCGTGCTGAACGGCGAGG
Source organism: uncultured Phenylobacterium sp. (assembly GCA_945952175.1). Lineage (GTDB taxonomy): Bacteria > Pseudomonadota > Alphaproteobacteria > Caulobacterales > Caulobacteraceae > Phenylobacterium. The sequence continues at coordinate 15,287 of CAMFHW010000024.1, forward strand.
CGCCGCTAGGCGAGGAGCCAGAGGACATCCCGTTCGACGAGGGCGAGCCGGAGGTGATCGTCGCGGGCTTCGGCCGGTTCGGCCAGGTGGCCACGCGCCTGCTGCTGGCCAACGACTTCCGGGTGGTGACGCTGGATTCCAGCATCGAGCAGATCGACCTGCTGCGCCGGTTCGGCCGCCAGGTGCACTATGGGGACGCGAGCCGCATCGACCTGCTGCGCACGGCGGGCGCCGAGAAGGCCAGGCTCTTGATCGTGGCGATCGACGACCAGGACAAGGCGGTGGAGCTGGTGGAGGCGGCGCGCGAGGCCTTCCCGAACCTGAAGATCCTGGCCCGCGCCTGGGACCGCCGCCACGCCTACGACCTGTTGAAGCACGGCGCCGACGGGGTGGAGCGGGAGACCTTCGAGGGTGGGCTGAAGATGGGCGAGAAGGCGCTGAAGAAGCTGGGCTTCCCGGCCAAGCGGGCGCAGAAGGCCGCCGCCCTGTTCCGCAAGCACGACATCGCCTCCTTCGAGCGGCTGGCGCCCCTGTGGGGCGAGGAGCGCTACATCCTGGCCAGCCGCGACGCCGCCGAGACCATGGAGCGGCTGCTACGCGCCGACCTGGAGCAGATGGAGCTGGACGACGAGGAGGAGGCCGCCGCCGCCCAGGCCGTGTCGCCGCGGCAGGCCAAGGCCTCTTGATCCGGATCATTCCGCAGCCCGGCCCTTGGGTGTAGAGATCGCGGAATGACCGACACCCTGACCCAGACCGGGATCGAGCCCGTCTCGTTCCGCGGCTACGCCGGCGACTTCGAGGCCTTCTCGCAGCGCCTTGGCGACAGCTTCGCCCGCTACGGCTTCGCCGTCCTCGCCGACCACGACCTGCCCCAGGCCCGCGTCGAGGCGGCCATCGCCGCCACCAAGGCCTTCTTCGCCCTGCCCGAGGACGTCAAGAAGCAGTACGTGGTCGGAACCGGCGGCCAGCGCGGCTACACCCCCTTCGGCATCGAGACGGCCAAGGACGCAAAGCACTTCGACCTGAAGGAGTTCTGGCACATGGGGCGCGACCTGCCCCCGGGCCATCGCTATTCCGCCAGCATGCCGCCGAACGTCTGGCCGGCGGAGGTCCCGGAATTCCATGCCGACGTGGCGTGGCTGTTCAACGCCCTGGACGGGCTGGGCGGCCAGGTGCTGCAGGCCATCGCCCACTATCTGAAGCTGGAGCGCGGCTTCTTCGGGCCGACGGTGGACGCGGGCAATTCGATCCTGCGCCTGCTGCACTATCCGCCGGCGCCGTTTGACGGGCCGAACATCCGCGCCGGGGCGCACGAGGACATCAACGTCATCACCCTGCTGCTCGGCGCCGAGGAGGCGGGGCTGGAGGTGCTGGACCGCGACGGCCGCTGGCTGCCGATCAACCCGCCGGCCGGCTCGGTGGTGATCAATATCGGCGACATGCTGCAGCGGCTGACCAACCACCGCCTGCCCTCGACCACGCACCGGGTGGTGAACCCGGCGCCCGAGCGCCGCGGCTTCCCGCGCTATTCGACGCCGTTCTTCCTGCACTTCAATCCGGACTACGAGATCCGCACCCTGGCCTCGTGCGTGGAGGCGCAGCATCCGGACCGCTATCCGACCCCGATCACGGCCGACGAGTTCCTGCTGGAGCGGCTTCGGGAGATCAAACTCCTCTAGGCGATATCCCCAACTCAAGGT
>CAMFHW010000025.1 GCA_945952175.1 uncultured Phenylobacterium sp.
CGACTCCTTACGTGTAGATCTCGGGGGTCGCCGGATCATTAAAAAACTTGGCGTACATGAGCGGCGACGTCATGGTCGGGTCGTCGCCCTCGTTGTGGCCGAACCGCCGGTAGCAGAACATGTCGATGACGACGTCCTTGCCGAATTGCTGGCGGAATTCGGTAGCGACCTTGGCCACGTAGGTGACGGCTTCCGGATTGTCGCCGTTCACGTGGAAGATCGGCGCCTCGACCATCAGCGCCACGTCGGACGGATAGGGCGAGGAGCGCGAGAACTTCGGCGCGGTGGTGAAGCCGATCTGGTTGTTGACGATCACGTGGATCGTGCCGCCGATGCGGTAGCCCTTGGTGCCGGAGATGGCGAAGCACTCGGCCACGACGCCCTGGCCGGCGAAGGCCGCGTCGCCGTGCATGAGCAGCGGCAGGACGTGGCCGCGGCCGGCCTCCGGGTTCTGGCGCAGGTCGAAGGCCTGCTTGGCGCGCGCCTTGCCCAGGACCACAGGATTGACGATCTCCAGGTGCGACGGGTTGGCGGTCAGCGACAGGTGGACGGAGTTGCCGTCGAAGGCGCGGTCCGAGGAGGCGCCCATGTGGTACTTCACGTCGCCCGAACCCTCGACGTCGGACGGCAGGGTCGAGCCGCCCTGGAACTCGTGGAAGATCACCTGGTAGGGCTTGCCCATGACGGCGGCCAGCGTGTTCAGGCGGCCGCGGTGCGGCATGCCGATGACGATGTCCTTCACGCCCAGCGCGCCGCCGCGCTTGATGATCTGCTCCAGCGCCGGGACCAAGGCCTCGCCGCCGTCCAGGCCGAAGCGCTTGGTGCCGGGGAAGCGCTTGTGCAGGAACTTCTCGAAGCCCTCGGTCTCGATCAGCTTCTTCAGGATGGCGATCTTGCCCTCCTTGGTGAAGTTGATCTCCTTGTCCCGGCCCTCGATGCGCTCCTGCAGCCAGGCCTTCTGGGCCGGATCGGAGATGTGCATGTACTGCACGCCGATGTCCGAGCAGTAGGTGCGCCGCAGGATCACCAGGATCTCGCGGATCGTGCCGGTCTCCATGCCGAGCACGAAGTCGAGGAAGATCGAGCGGTCGAAGTCGGCCTCGGTGAAGCCGTAGGAGGTGGGATCGAGCTCGGAGGCGTCGCCTTCCGGGAGCGAGATATGCAGCGGATCGAGATTGGCCCGCAGGTGGCCGCGCATCCGGTAGGCGCGGATCATCATGATGGCGCGCAGGCTGTCGAGGGTGGCGGCGCGGACGCTGGCGGGATCGGACTGCGGCCCGGCGCGCTCGGCGATCTTCGCGCCCAGCTTGGCCTCCACCGCCGGCCACATGCCGTCCAGCGCCGACAACCAGTCGGGGCGCGGCGCGGGCGCGGTCTTGTGGGTCCAGGGCGGAAGCGCCGCGGCGGCCTTGGCCTCCTCGGGCTTGTCCTGCAGCGAGGCGAAGAAGGCCCGCCAAGAGGGCTCCACCGAATTCGGATCGGTGGCCCACTTCGCGTACAGCGCCTCGACGAAGTCCGCGTTGCCTCCGTAGAGGAACGAGGTTTCAGCCATGATTTCGTTGATGAGGCCTGCGTCGTCCGCCATGTCTTCCGCTTCCCGGGAGGACCCGCGGAGCTTCTGGAAGAGGAGCCGAGCGGGACCGCCCTACGCTTGAAATGTCGCGGCCCCGGGATCGCCCCGGGCGCCGTCGTCGTTCGTCTCGACCGAGCCGCCGCCCCCAGCGGCTCGCGCCGCCAAATCAGGCGCCTTTCAGCACCTCGAGCAGGGTCTCGCCCAGCTTAGCCGGCGAAGGTGACACCCGGATGCCGGCCGCCTCCATCGCCGCGATCTTGTCCTCGGCGCCGCCCTTGCCGCCGGAGATGATCGCACCCGCGTGCCCCATGCGCCGACCGGGCGGCGCGGTGCGACCCGCGATGAAGCCCACCATAGGCTTCTTGGTTGCTGAATTCTTGATGAACTCGGCGGCGTCTTCCTCGGCCGAACCGCCGATTTCGCCGATCATGATGATCGACTCGGTCTCCGGGTCCTTCAGGAACATGTCGAGCATGTCGATGAACTCGGTGCCCTTCACGGGGTCGCCGCCGATGCCCACGGCCGTGGATTGGCCGAGGCCCACCTGGGTGGTCTGGAACACGGCTTCGTAGGTAAGCGTGCCCGAGCGGGAGACAACACCCACCGAGCCCTTCTTGAAGATGTTTCCGGGCATGATGCCGATCTTGCAGGCATCCGGCGTCAGGACGCCCGGGCAGTTGGGCCCGATCAGCCGGGTTTTCGAGCCGCTGAGCGCCCGCTTGACCTTGATCATGTCGGTCACCGGGATGCCTTCGGTGATGCAGATCACCAGCGGGACCTCGGCCTCGATGGCCTCCAGGATCGAGTCGGCCGCGAAGGGCGGCGGGACATAGATCACCGAAGCGTCGGCGCCGGTCTGTTTCACGGCCTCTTCGACGGTGTCGAACACCGGCAGGCCGATGTGGGTCGAACCGCCCTTACCAGGGGTCACGCCGCCGACCATCTTGGTGCCGTAGGCGATGGCCTGTTCGGAGTGGAACGTGCCCTGGGCGCCGGTGATGCCCTGGCAGATGACCTTGGTGTCTTTGCCGATCAGGATGGACATCAGGCGCGCTCCCGCACGGCTTTGACAATCTTCTCGGCGCCGTCCGAGAGGTCGTTGGCGGCGATCACGTCGAGGCCGCTCTCGTTGATGATCTTCTTGCCGAGCTCGGCGTTGGTGCCTTCCAGGCGCACCACCAGCGGAACCTTCAGGCCGACCTGCTTCACCGCGTTGACCACGCCGTTGGCGAGGATGTCGCAGCGGGCGATGCCGCCGAAGATGTTGACCAGGATGCCCTTCACGTTCGGGTCGGCGATGATGATCTTGAAGGCCGCAGTGACCTTGGCCTCGTCGGCGCCGCCGCCGACGTCCAGGAAGTTGGCGGGCTCGGCGCCGTAGAGCTTGATGATGTCCATGGTGGCCATGGCCAGGCCCGCGCCGTTGACCATGCAGCCGATCTCACCGTCGAGGGCGATGTAGCTGAGGTCGAACTTGGAGGCCTCGATCTCCTTCGGGTCCTCCTCGGTCTCGTCGCGGAGCTTCTGGATGTCCGGATGGCGGAAGAGCGCGTTCGAGTCGAAGCTGACCTTGGCGTCGAGGACCCGCAGGTGATCGTCGGCCGTGACGATCAGCGGGTTCACTTCCAGCATCGACATGTCCTTCGCCAGGAACGCCGTATAGAGCTGGCCGAGCAGGGTCGCGGCTTCCTTGGCGAGGCCGCCGGTCAGGCCCAGGGCCTTGGCGAGCGCCCGGCCGTGGAACGGGAAGACGCCGGTCGCGGGATCGATCGAGAAGGTGACGATCTTCTCGGGCGTCGAGTGGGCGACCTCTTCGATGTCCATGCCGCCTTCGGTGGAGGCGACGACCGAGACCCGGCTCGTCTCGCGATCCACCAGCAGGGACAGGTAGAATTCCTTGGCGATCGCCGCGCCCTCTTCGATGTAGAGGCGGTTGACCTGCTTGCCCTTGGGCCCGGTCTGGTGGGTCACCAGCACGCGGCCGAGCATCTCGGCGGCGTTGGCCTTGACCTCGTCGACGGACTTGACCACCCGGACGCCGCCCTTGGCGTCGGGGCCGAGGCCCTCGAAGCGGCCCTTGCCGCGGCCGCCGGCGTGGATCTGGGACTTCACGACGAAGACTGGTCCGCCCAGCTTCTCGGCGGCCTGTACGGCCTCGTCGACGGAGAAGGCGGGATACCCGCGCGGAACCGCTACGCCGAACTCGGAGAGGACGGCCTTGGCTTGATGCTCGTGGATGTTCATGAGGTCGGGTGACGCGTGGTCTGGAGGCTCGCCCCGTTGGCGAGTGACGCGGCTTATAGGCGCCGACGCTACGGTAGGCAACCGCTGTCAGGCCCGGAAAACGAGGGTTTCCGTAGCGGCGCCTTAGCTTAGCGCGTGCTCTCCATGGCCACGCTCCCGCGCCGCTCCAACCGACCCCAGCCGACACGGGCGCCTTGCACCGCAGAGGCGATGGATTTCATCACCACATAGTACATGAGCTGGCGGTAGCCGAAGCGCTGGGCCGGCAGCCAGGCGAGGTCCGCCCAGGGCGCGCGGCGCTCCAGCGCCATGCCGAGCGCGCCGGCCGACAGGTCGAGGAAGATGAAGGCGGCCCAGTAGAACAGCGAGCGGAAAGTGTCGTCCGGCTGCCATTCGACCGGGTGAGAGATGACCCCGTAGATCGAGGTGATCAGGCTCCACACCACGGCCAGGTCGACCAGGGGCGCGACGGCGGTGAGCAGGATCTGGAACAGCCAGATCTGCGGCAGGGCCACGAAGCCCAGCACCGGCCGCTTGGGATTGAACAGGCCGGCGCGATGCTTCCACAGGCATTGCAGGGTGCCGAACGACCAGCGGAAGCGCTGCTTCAGGAGGCCGGCCACGGTGTCGGGCGCCTCGGTGTAGGCGCGCGCCTCGGGATCGAACTCGACGCGCCAGCCGGCGCGCTGGACGGCCAGGGTCAGGTCCTGGTCCTCGGCCAGGGTGTCCGGCGGATAGCCGCCGAGGTCGAGCAGGGCCTGCTTGCGCCAGGCGCCGACCGCGCCGGGCACCACGGTGACCGCGCCCAGGGCCGCGAGCGCGCGGCGCTCCAGGTTCTGGGCGGTGACGTATTCCAGGGCCTGCCAGCGCGTGACGATATTGACCCGGTTGCCGACGATGGCGTTGCCGGCCACCGCGCCCACCTTGGGGTCGGCGAACCAGCGGGCCAGCTTGGCGATGGTGTCGGACGGGAACAGGGTGTCGGCGTCCAGGGCCACGACGATATCGCCCCGGGCGTGCTCCAGGCCGCGGTTCAGGGCGCGGGCCTTGCCGCCGTTCTCGAAGCTCAGGAGGGTGACGCGCGGCTCGTTCGAATAGGCGTCGCGCACGATCTGGGCCGTGGCGTCCTTGGAGCCGTCGTCGAGGACGATCACCTCGAGCTGCGGCCAGCGCGAGGCGAGGATCCGCGCCACCGAGGCGGCGATCACCTTCTCCTCGTTGAAGCAGGGGATCAGCACCGAGACGATCGGGCCGTCCTCCGGGAAGGCCAGGGGCGGGGTGCGCCCATCGATACGCATACGGTGGACCAGGGCGAGGACGCCCAGCACCAGCAGGCGGGCGACGCCGAGCGCGATGGCGACGATGAACAGGGTCCGCAGCGCCGCCTCGATGCCGTGGAAGAAGCCGAAGCCCATCCGGTCGAGCAGCAGTTCGAAGGAGGCGCGCGAGGTGGGCGGCAGGGCCTGGGCGCGGGTCATGCCGGCGAGCTGGTCGACGGTGACGAGCGTGTAGCCGTGCGCGCGCAGCTGATCGATCAGGATCGGCAGGGCCGCGACGGTGCGGCTGCGGTCGCCGCCGGAGTCGTGCAGCAGCACGATCTGGCCGGCGCGGGGGCCCGTGTCGTCCAGCCGGTCGAGCACGCGCTCGACGATCAGGCCGGCGTCCGGCTTCTTCCAGTCGTCCGGGTCGATCCGCAGGCCGACGGTCATGTAGCCCTGCTGCTGGGCGAGCAGCAGGGGCGCGACTTCGCGCGGGGTCGACGGCTCGGCGTCGCCGAAGAACGGCGGGCGGAACAGCCGCATCGACTTGCCGGTCAGGGTCTCGAACAGGCGCTGGGTGGCGCTGAGCTCGATATTGGCCTGGGTCGAGGAGGTCTCTGCGATGTTCGGGTGGGTCCAGGTGTGGCTGCCGACCATCTGGCCCTCGCGCACCTCGCGCTGCACGAGCTCTGGGAAGCGCTCCATGTTCTGGCCGATGACGAAGAAGGTCGCAGAGGCCTTCTTCTGCTTCAGGACGTCGAGGATCTTCGGCGTCCAGCGGCCGTCCGGGCCGTCGTCGAAGGTGAGCGCGACCAGGCCCGGGTGGGCGCCGTAGCGCTGGATCACATAGGAGGTCGGCAGGATGTCGTAGGTCTCGGCGGAGATCAGGCCGGTGGCCTGGTCCATGACGACGCTCCGCTTGCCGGGCGTGGGCGTCGCGGTGACCTTCAGCACCTCGCCGGTGCCGTCGAAGTCGACGTCCTGGCCGGGGACCATGTCCTGCAGGTCGGTCGGCTGGACCTTGCCATAGTCGTGCGGCAGCACCTTCCAGATGCCGGGGTCCTCGGAGCCCAGACGCCAGACGCCGTAGCCCATCGGCCGGAAGGCGTCGGAGACCTTGATCTGGTTGTAGAGGGTGGCGGCGTCGAGGAACCACACCGAGTGGTCGCGGCCGGTCTCGTCCTTGTAGGCGTAGGTCGGGTTCAGCGCCGCCTCGTCCATGGCGACGGTGGCCGAGGAGTCGTGGGCGGTCTGGGTCGCCTCGTAGAAGGTCACCGCGCCGGCGGCCGTCTGCTTGTGGAACTTCGACTCCAGCGCCCAGTCGTAGCCGTAGGAGCCCAGGGCGAGCACGGTCTTGGTGGGATCGAGGTCGGCCATGGCCGAGGCCACGTGGGTCTGGAACCAGGCCTGGCTGGCGGGAGGGCCGGGATCGCCGGTGCCGTAGTGCTCGTCATAGGCCATGAGGACGATGACGTCGGCGGCGGCCTGCAGCTTCTTCAGCGGCCAGGCGGTATCGTCGATCGGAGCGGTGAGCCAGATTTCGCGGCCGGACGGGGCGAAGGCGGATTTCACCTGGGCCAGGAACGCCGGATAGGCCGCCGCCGCCTTGGGCGACAGGTTCTCCAGGTCGAACATGTAGCCGGAATAGCCGCGGCTGTTGGCCAGGTTCAGCAGATTGGCGATCAGCTTCTTGCGAGCCGCCGGGTCGAGGATCATGGCGTCGGCCATGGCGCCGTTCCACACCGCGTTCTGGGCGTTGTGGACCACCGGCAGCAGGGAGGGCCGGTGCTTGGCCTCGGCGACGATGGCCTCGGCCCGGGCGTCGCTGGTGACGTTCACCTGGCCGCTGGCGTCGGCGAGCGCGATCCACTGGGGCGCCAGGACGTCGAGGCTGTCGACGTGGCGGCGGAGCGATTCGCGCGAGGCGTCGTCCCAGGAGACGTAGAAGCCGATGGTGAGCGGACGGCTCTGGGCGGCGGGCTGGGGCGTCGCCCAGCGGCCCTTGGGCTGTTCGTGCGGGCGCGGGATGCGCGTCCAGGCGGGCTTGGCGCCGCGCTTCAGGCGGTGCGCCGTCTCCTGATGCAACGCCGTGAGGACGCGCGGGTCCTGCAATTCCACGGCCGGAAGGCGCGGGGCGAAGGCGAGCGTGGCGAAGAAGCCGGCGACCATCAGGGCGGCGAAGGCGACCAGCAGACCGCCGGCCAGGCCCGTGCGCCGCGCCCGTTTCCCGGTCGGATCGTGGAAGATGTAATCGGCCATTCTACGCTTCGCTTAGAGCCCTTTGGGGTCGGGTGGAATCACCTGACCCGTCGAAAAGGGCTCTTACTCAAAAGTTAGAGCGTGTCGCGCGCCGAAGTCGCACACACTTTTCGGCTGACACGCTCCAGGCCCCGGCCGCCCCATAGCACAAGGAACGTGGCCGAAGTGGGCCGCGTGTCGAGGCTCGGTTCATCCATCGCAAGGACGCCGCCGGGCGGCCGGAACCTCAACCGAAGAAGAGCGTCCACATGGCGCGGCCGGGGATGAAGGCGATGAAGGCGTTGATCAGGAAACCGCCGTAGAACAGGCCCATCATGGTGCGCCGGTGGCGGGCGACGTCGTGGCGCTTCGCCCAGACCACCGCGAGCGGCAGCATGATCAGGGTCCAACCGGCGAACAGATGGAGCAACGACCACTTGCCGTGGTTGAGGCTGGTGACGAAGAGGGACGAGCCGGCGACCAGCGAGACCAGGGCCACCCAGACCCAGCCGGCGGTGCGGTGGAAGAGCCGCCCCTTGCGCAGGCTCATCAGGACCGCGCCCAGGGCCAGGGCGCCCGCCGCGCCCAGCACGTGCAGGCGGATCGCGAGCGGCAGGCCCGCGAAGAAGGTGAGATCGGGGGCATGGAGGCGCGCATGCAGGGCTGCAGCCACGATCTGGCGGCCCGCCGGCGCCAGCGAGACCGACACGATGACGGCGACGAGACCCATGCCGATCATCAGGCGGCGAGCGATCGGGCTGCGTCCCCGCGCGGGCGTTTGCGAAACCGACGACATCCTTTATCTCCGGACACACGGGCGAGGCCGAACCGTGGCCGCGCTCCTGTCACCCGGTTTGGAGGCGGAACGGTCGATGCGCAAAGGCGGATACGTCGGATGACGGCTCCTCTGCGCGAGAAACCCGCCTTCGCCGTTGACGCTTCGCCAGTGGACCCGATCACCTGGGTGGCGGTGCGGCGAAGCCTGCTGATCTCCGGCCTGATCGGCGCCTTCCTCGCCTATGTCGGGGCCTTCGGATCCGAGGCCATACCGCTCATCCCGCGCATCGGCTTCGTGGTGCTGATCTCCTGGATCGGGGCGGGCATGGGCATCGTGCTGTTCCGGCTGGCGGCGCGGATGGCCTGGACCCGCGGCAACCGCCTGCTGCAGGGCGCCGTGGCCGGCGTGATGATGACCCCGCCGATGAGCCTGGTGGTCTGGGGCGCGAGCCACCTGGCCTCGCGCGGCGCGGTGACCACCCGCGAGTTGCCCGGCTATTTCGCTTCCACCTTCGTGGTCTGCCAGGCCATGACCCTGCTGGTGGTGTTCATGAACATGCGCACCAGCCAGTTGGTGGCGGCCCGCGCCGCCCTGGCGTCGGAGCCGACGCCGCCGAAGTTCCTGGAGCGCCTGCCGCTCAAGCTGCGGGGCGCGGAGGTCTGGGCCGTGGAGGCGGAGGACCACTATCTGCGCCTGCACACCTCCAAGGGCCAGGACCTGATCCTGCTGCGCCTGGCCGACGCCATCGCCGAGCTGGAAGGGATCGAGGGCGCCCAGGTGCACCGCTCCTGGTGGGTGGCCCGCGACGCCATCGCCGACGCGCGCCGCGGCGACGGGCGCGCGGTGCTGACCCTGAAGGACGGTTCGGAGGTTCCGGTCAGCCGCACCTACGCCAGGGAGCTGCGCGACCGCGGCTGGATCTAGCGGCGCAAGGCCTCGCGGTTGACCCGCCACTGCGTGCGGCTCTGGCCCCAGACATCGAGCGTCATGTCGACGAAGGGCGCGGGCATCAGGGCCTGGCGCAGGATCGTCGAGCCGAGGCGTTTGGCGACGGCCTGGGAATTCACGTTGTCGGGGTCGATGGTGTGGACCACCTCGGTCCAGCCGAAGGTCTCGAACGCCCAGTCGATCGCAGCGATGGCGCCCTCGGTGGCGTAGCCCTTGCCCCAGTGTTCGCGGGCGATGCCCCAGCCGACCTCGGTGCCCGGCCAGCCGTCGGGCTGCCACGGACCCAGCCGCCCGACCCAGTCTCCGGACGCCTTCTCGATCACGCTGAACATGCTGAAGCCGCGCATGACCCAAGCGCCGGTCATGGTGGCCATGCCGCGCCACGCGACGGCGCGGACCTGGGCGCCGCCCAGATAGCGGGCGGCCTCCTCGTCACCGGCGAAGGCGGCCCAGGGCTCGAAGTCCCGGGCCTCCGGCGGACGCAGGATCAGGCGCTCGGTCTCGAGGGTCGGCCCAAGCATCGAGCGCCCTTCCTTTCGGGACCTCAGCCTAGCAGGTCCTTCACGGTGTCGCGTTCGCCGACCAGCTCGTCGTTGGTGAGGGCGATCTTGGACTTGGCGAAGTCGTCCATCTCGTACGAGGTCAGGACCTCGTAGCCGGTGGCGGTCGACTTGACCGGCATGCCGGCCCAGACACCGTCGGCGAAGCCGTAGCGGCCCTGGCTCTCGACGGCCACCGAGTGGATCTTGCCGGGGGTGACCAGGTCGCGGACGTGATCGACCAGGGCGTTGGCGGCCGAGGCGGCCGAGCTGAGGCCGCGGGCCTCGATGATCGCCGCGCCACGCTTGCCGACGGTCGGCAGGTAGTCGTTCTTCAGCCAGGCCTCGTCGCCGATGACCGAGGCGGCGTCCTTGCCGCCGATCTTGGCGTGGGTGAAGTCGGCGAACATGGTCGGGCTGTGGTTGCCGTAGATGAACAGGTCGGAGACGTCGTCGATGGCGACGCCGGCCTTCTTGGCCAGCAGGGCGCGGCCGCGGTTCTCGTCCAGGCGCACCATGGCGGTGAAGCGGTCCTTCGGCAGGCGCTTGGCCTGGGCCGCGGCGATCATCACGTTGGTGTTGCAGGGATTGCCGACCACGGCGACGCGGGCGTCGTCGGCGGCGACCTTGTCGATCGACTGGCCCTGGGCGATGAAGATCTTGCCGTTGTCCTTCAGCAGGTCGGCGCGCTCCATGCCCGGACCGCGCGGCTTGGAGCCGACCAGCAGGGCCCAGTTCACATCCTTGAAGGCGACGTCGGCTTCACCGGTCAGCACCATGTCCTGCAGCAGCGGGAAGGCGCAGTCCTCAAGCTCCATGGCGACGCCCTTCAGCGCCTTCTGCGGGCCCTCGACCGGGATTTCGAGCAGTTGCAGGATCACCGGCTGGTCGGCGCCGAACATCTGGCCGGAAGCGATGCGGAACAGCAGGGCGTAGCCGATGTTGCCGGCGGCGCCGGTGACCGCCACGCGGAGGGGTTTCTTGCTGGCCATGGCGGAACTCCCGTTTTGTCGCCTTGAGATAGGGTCGGGCGGGTCCGTAGCCCAGCCGGGGCCATGCTGCAATGCCGCAAGCGCTGGGCAAGGCCGGCGGGCCGTGACAAACCAGCGGCATGTTCGAGATCGCCCCCGCCTTCCTGCCGACCTCGGAGCCCCTGGGCGAGCTGGCGCTCTGCCACGCGCGGTTGCAGGCGGATACGCGCTGGCCGTGGATCGTGCTGATCCCCCGCGTCGCCGGGGCCCGCGAACTGGAGGACCTGGGCGCGAATCCGCGCGCGGCCCTGATGGAGGAGGTCGTGGCGGCGGGCGAGGCGGCGCGCGCGGTCGGCGCCGTGCTGGGCGTTTCGGTCGAGAAGCTGAACGTCGGCGCGCTGGGCAATGTCACGCCGCAGCTGCATGTCCATGTGGTCGGCCGGCGGTCGGGCGACCCGGCCTGGCCGGGCCCGGTCTGGGGCGTGGGGACGGCGGAGCCCTATGGCGAAGGCCAGCTCGCGGCCGCCCTGGCGGCGGCGCGGACGGCGCTGGGCCTCGGCTAATCGCGCTTCATTGTCACCTGGCGGCGCTGGCCCTGTTCGACCAGTTCACCGGACCAGGCGCCGTAGCCGGACGGCGACAGCATGATCGACACCATCTCGGTCCCGCCCTTCGGATGGAAGCGCAGGGTGAGGTTCGTTCCCTCGCGGGTCATCTCGTCGACGAAGCCGGCCGCGTCGGCCGCGCCCTTGCGGCGCGGATCGCGCCAGGCGCCTTCCAGCACGCCGGAGCTCTTGTCGACCAGTTGCAGGTCGTAGAGCTCGGCCGAGCCGGCGCGCACCACCCAATGGCCGTCGAGCGCCCCCTGCAAGCCCTGGGAGGCGGCGAAGGAGGCGCGCATGCGGGCCTCGTAGGCGCGGTCGTTGAGCGTCGGCGCGCCGTCCGGGCTGCGGCCGGTTTCCTCGACCTGCATCGGGCGGTCGCCTCCGTTGCGGGGCGGCGGCGGACGTGACGGCGGGGACGCGATGGGCGCGGGCGGCGGCGGAGCCGGAGCCAGGGCGGGTTCGGGCGGCGGCTTGATCGGCTCCTGCAGCGGCACGGCCGGCGGCGGCAGGGTCGGCGGGGCCGGCACGGGGGCGATCGGTGCGGCCTCCGAGGCCGGGGCCGGCGGAGGCGAAGCGGGCTCGGGCGCCGGCGCGGCGGGCGCGGGCTGGACCTTGTCGAGCAAGGCGCCGATCGGGTCTTCCTGGGCGAAGGCGGGCGCGGCGAGGACGAGGGCGGCGGCCCCGGCGAGGAGGGCGGCGCGCGTCATGCCTGGGCGATGGCCTCGGCGACGGCGATCAGCCGCCGGGCTTCCTCCAGATGCAGACGTTCGACCATGCGACCCTCGACCTTCAGAACGCCCTTAGCGGCGTTTTCCGGCGAATCGAAGGCCCCGACAATGGTGCGCGACCATTCGACCGCGGACGGTTCCGGCGAGAAGGCGCGGTTGGCGGCCTCGACCTGACGCGGATGGATCAGGGTCTTGCCGTCGAAGCCGAACTCAACGCCCTGGCGGCACTGGATCTCCAGACCGGCATCGTCCTCGAAGTCGTTGTAGACGCCGTCCAGCACGCTGAGGCCATGGGCGCGGGCGGCGGCGACGGTGAGCCCCAGCGCGCCCAGCAAAGGCGCCCGCTCCACGCCTGGGCGGCAGCGCATCTCCTTGGCGAGGTCGTTGCCGCCGACCACCAGGACCTCCAGCGGCCCGCCGGCCCCGGCGATGGCGTCGAGCGAGAACAGGGCCGCGCAGGTCTCAATCATGGCCCACAGGCGCACGCCCTGCGGCAGGGCGGCGGCATAAGGGGCGAGCTGGGCGGCGGACGAGATCTTGGGGACCAGCACCGCGTCGGCGCCCGCCACGGCGGCGACCTCCAGATCCGCGGCGCCCCAGGGCGTGTCGAGACCGTTGATGCGGATCACCACCTCGCGGCGACCATAGCCGCCGGTCTTCACCGCCTCGACGGCGAGCGCGCGGGCCTCGTCCTTGGCGTCCGGCGCGACCGCGTCCTCCAGGTCGAGGATCACCACGTCGCACGGCAGAGTGCGGGCCTTGTCCATGGCGCGCGGATTGGCGGCGGGCATGTAGAGGGCGCTGCGGCGCGGGCGGGCGACGATCACGATCCTGGGGCCTCGTTCGGCATGGCGACGGCCCGGTTTTAGACTAGGATGGGCCCATGACCACCCGCTACGACGCCGACGCGAAGAATGTGCTGGGCGGGGAGCTGCAAAGCTGCTCGCTGGACCCTGTGACGGGCTTCTTCCGCAACGGCTGCTGCGAGACCGGCCCGCACGACACCGGCCTGCACACGGTCTGCGCGGTGATGACCGCAGAGTTCCTGGCCTTCTCCAAGGCGATGGGGAACGACCTGTCGACGCCGGTTCCGGACTACGCCTTTCCGGGCCTGAAGCCCGGCGACCGCTGGTGCCTGTGCGCGCCGCGCTGGAAGGAGGCGCTCGACGCCGGCGCCGCGCCGCGCGTGGTGCTGGAGGCGACCCACGAGGAGACCCTGGCCATCGTGACGCTGGGCGTGCTGAAGGACCACGCGGTCGAGGCCTGAGGCTGGACCAAGGCGGCCCCCGCGGGTCATCGTGGCGGCCTGCCTCCGAGGACCGCCATGCGCCTGCTCTATATCGACATCGACACCCTGCGCGCCGACCACCTCGGCTGCTACGGCTATCACCGCGCCACCAGCCCCAATATCGACGCCCTGGCGCAACGCGCGATCCGGTTTGCGAACATGCACGCCTCGGACACGCCTTGCCTGCCCAGCCGCACGGCCCTGCTGACCGGGCGGTTCGGCATCCACAACGGGGTGGTCAATCACGGCGGGGTCGACGCCGACCCGGTGATCGGCGGGCCGGACCGGGGGTTCTGGTCTCAGCTGCAGATCGACAGCTTCCCTTCGCACCTGAAGCGGGCGGGGCTCAAGACGGTCAGCATCTCGTCCTTCGCCCACCGGCATTCGGCCTTCCACTGGTACGCCGGCTTCGACGAGGCCCTGAACGTCGGCAAGTACGGCATGGAGACCGCCGACGAGGTCTGGGCGATCGCCGAGGATTGGCTGGCGCGCAACGGCGCCTCGGACAACTGGTTCCTGCACGTCCACATGTGGGATCCGCACACCCCCTATCGCGCCGCGCAGAGCTATGGCGAGCCCTTCGCCGACGCGCCCCTGCCCGCCTGGCTGACCGAGAAGGTGCGGGCCGACCACTGGGCGGGTTGCGGCCCGCACAGCGCCCAGGAGGCCGAGGGGTTCGCGCCCAAGCCCGACTCCGCCCGGCGCTGGCCCCGCCAGCCGCAGGAGATCCCGGACATGGCGGCGGTGCGCAAGATGTTCGACGGCTACGACACCGGCGTGCTGGTGGCGGACGAATATGTCGGCAAGCTGTTGGCCAAGCTGGAGGCGCTCGGCGTCGCCGACGACACGGCGATCATGCTGTCCTCCGACCACGGCGAGACCCTGGGCGAGCTCAATGTCTATGGCGACCACCAGACGGCGGACCAGTTCACCACCCAGGTGCCGCTGATCCTGAAGTGGCCGGGCCTTGCGCAGGACGGCCGGGCGCTGTCGGCCTTCCACTACCAAGTGGATATGGCGGCCACGATCCTCGACCTGCTCGGCCAGGCGACGCCCAAGGCCTGGGACGGGGTGTCATTCGCCGAGAGCCTGAGGGCCGGCGGCGACGAGGGCCGAGACTATCTGGTGGTCTCGCAAGGCGCCTGGACCTGCCAGCGCGGCGTGCGGTTCGGGGACTGGATCCTGATCTCCACCCTGCACGACGGCTATCACCTCTATGACGAGCTGATGCTGTTCGACCTGGCGAGCGACCCGCATGAGCAGGTGAACCTGGCCAGCGCGCGGCCGGACATCGTGAAGCGGGGCCTCGCCCTGCTGGACGCCTGGATGGCGGAGATGGCGCCCGACATGGCGCGGGGCCGCGATCCCCTGGCCAATGTGGTCGCCGAGGGCGGACCGTTCCACGTGCGCGGCGCCCTGCCCGCCTATCTGGCGCGCCTGCGCGCCACGGGCCGCGGCGACAGCGCCGGGAAGCTGGAGGCGAAGTATCCCGTCGCGGCGAAGGAGACGCGCCGGCCCGCCCCGACCCCGGCCTAATCAAGCTTCGACGTCATGGCCGGGCTTGTCCCGGCCACCCATGATCACCGAGGTTCGAGATCGATCTGGGAGTCCGCCGCATATGGGTCGCCGGGACAGGCCCGGCGATGACGTCCGGAGATGTAGCCGCAGCCGCCTAGCGCGCCTGGATCATGCCGACGCGCAGGTCCGACGCGGTGTAGACGCAGGCGTCGTCGGCGAACAGGCGGCCGTTGGCGACGCCGAGCCCGAGCTGGCCACGACGGACCTGTCGAATGTCGACCTCGTAGCGGACCAGGCGCGTCTGGGGCGTGATATCGCCCTTGAACTTGATCTCGCCGCCCAGGGCCCGGCCCTTGCCGGGCGAGCCGGACCAGCCCAGCCAATAACCGAGCAGCTGCCACATGGCGTCGAGGCCGAGGCAGCCCGGCATGACCGGGTCGCCCGGGAAGTGGCAGGCGAAGAACCAGAGGTCGGGGGTCACATCCAGCTCGGCCACGGCCTGGCCCTTGCCGAACTCGCCGCCGTCCAGGGTGAGCCGGGTGATGCGGTCCATCATCAGCATGGGCGGCGCGGGCAGTTGCGCATTGCCCGGGCCGAAATAGCCGCCCTGGCTGGAGCGGATCAGCTCGTCCCTGGTGTAGCTGGGCTGCGGCTTATGGAAGTCGTGCGGATCGGCCATGGGATGTCTCTCCTTGCTGGACCGGGTCGCCCAGGCGAAGGGCGCCGGCGACGAAGACCCAGATCTTGTCGGTCAGGTCGGCCGCATCGGGCCGGTGCGCGCTGGTCAGGGCGCCGATCAGGGCCTGGCGGATGCCGCCGATCATCAGGGCGATGGTCAGGTGCGGATCGAGGCCGGCGGGAACCACGCCTTGGCGCTGGGCCGACCGGATGTTGTAGGCGCCGGCGACGAGCTGGCGCTTGGTGAAGGCCTGTTCGACGTCGAGCACCTCGGAGGCGCGGCTCAAGGGGCCGACCACCAGGGGCGCGAAGGGATGGTCGTAGTGGAACGAGATGTAGGCGGCGATCCGCTCCTTCTCGCGGCCGGCCCAGTCCGGCGAGACCAGGCTCTGGGGGTTGAAGGCCACTTCCTCCAGGCGGTTGTAGAAGGCCTCGACCACGGCGGCGATCAGTCCGGCCTTGGAGCCGAAGTGATGATAGGCGAGCCCCACCGAGACCTTGGCCCGCTTGGCGACCGCCTGCATCTCCAGCAGGCCATGGCTGTGGACCAGTTCGTCCTGGGCGGCGCGAACCAGGCGCTCCGGCGTGCCGATCTTCGGGATGGCCATCAGCGATCTCGGTTTTGAATTGAATTCAATTTAGGCGTCGGTCGGCGGCGAATGCAAGGGGTTCGGCCGGATTGGTCAGTCCACAGGGACGCCGGTGTAGCGGGCGCGGGGTCGGATCAGGCCGCCGCCCTGGATCTGTTCGATGGCATGGGCGATCCAGCCGGCGCAGCGGGCGGTGGCGAACAGGGCGAACGGCGCGTCGGCCGGCAGCTTGAGCGCGTCCGACAGGGCGACCAGGGCGAAGTCGATATTGGGCCGCTGGCCGGTGAAGGCCTCGACCGTCGCCGCCAGGTCCACGAGCGGCGGGGTCGGATCGAACCGTTCGAGCAGGGCCTCCGCGCGCGGGTCGCGGTCGGGATAGAGCTGGTGGCCGAAGCCGGGCAGGGCGCGGTCCTCGGCCAGGCGCGCAGTGATGGCGGCGCGCGCGCCCATCTGCTCCGCCTCGGTGGCCAGGACCCGGATCGCCGCCGGCGCGCCGCCATGGCGCGGACCGGACAGGGTGGCCAGGCCCGCGAGCGCCGAGGCGGACAGCGAAGCGCCGGTCGAGGCCGCCACCCGCGCGGCGAAGGCCGAGGGGTTCAGCTCGTGATCGGCCAGCAGCACCAGGATGCGGCGGATCAGGTCGGCGCCCGGCCCACCGGGGCCGAGCCCCCAGGCGAGCGCCAGGCGATTGT
>CAMFHW010000026.1 GCA_945952175.1 uncultured Phenylobacterium sp.
ACATCGAGGTCCGCAACCAGCAGGCCAAGGAACGGGCCGGCAAGGCGGGCGAGAAGCTCGACGGCACGGCCTACATCCTCATCCGCCAGGCGGGTGAGAGCGGCCAGCTGTACGGCTCGGTCTCCGGCCGCGACGTCGCCGACATCATCAATGAAGAAGGCGGCAAGGTCGAACGTTCGATGGTCGTGCTGGACAAGCCGATCAAGACGCTGGGCCTGCACGAGGTGAAGGTGCGCCTGCACGCCGAAGTGGCCGTGACGGTGACCCTGAACATCGCCCGCTCGATGGACGAAGCCGAGCGCCAGGCGCGCGGCGAGAACATCATCGACGCCCAGTTCGAGGAAGAGCGCCTGGCCGCCGAAGAGGCCGCCCAGGACCTGCTCGAAGGCGGCGCGGGCCAACAGGACGGCGGTTACGCGGAGGCCTAAGGCCGACGTATTCCGTTCACCTGGAAGACACAGACGGCGCGGAACCCCGGTTCCGCGCCGTTCTTCTGTGCACAGTGTTGCATAACTGTCATTCTTTCGGGCAGCGACGCTCCCTAGTTAGTCCCCCATTGGGCCGTTCGCGCCGCTCCCACCGGCGCTCCTGTTTGGGGACAACCTCATGAATTACCGCACCCTGCTGTTCGCAGCCGTGTCCGCCTCGAGCCTCTGGGCCGGCGCGGCCCTCGCCGCCGACGCCGCCAAGACCACCACCGACGTCGAGGAGCTGGTGGTCACCGGCACGCGGACCGAAGGGCGCTCGCGCCTCGAGACCCTCGCGCCCGTCGACGTGGTCACCGCCCAGGCCCTGCAGCAGCGCGGCACCACCGAACTGGCCGCCTCCCTGGCCACCACGGTCCCCTCCATCGACTTCCCGCGCCCGTCCAACACCGACGGCACCGACGCCATCCGCCCGGCCACGCTGCGCGGCCAGGGCCCGGACCAGACCCTCGTCCTGGTCAACGGAGCGCGCCGGCACGCCTCGGCGCTGGTCAACACCAACGGCTCGGTGGGCCGTGGCTCGGCCGCCGTCGACCTGAACGCCCTGCCCTCCACCGCCATCGACCGCATCGAGGTGCTGCGCGACGGCGCCTCGGCCCAGTACGGCTCCGACGCCATCGCCGGCGTGATCAACATCCGCCTGCGCGAGGCCGACCACGGCGGCGGCGCCTCGGTGACCTATGGCGAATATGTCACCAGCTTCGACGGCTTCTACGGCGGCAAGCGCGACATCTCCGACGGCCAAACCACGACCGTCTCGGCCTGGCAGGGCCTGAAGCTCGGCTCGGACGGCTACCTGACCATCTCGGGCGAATATCGTGACCGCGGTCACACCAACCGCTCCGATGTCGATATCCGCGTGACGCCCAACCGCATCACCTCGCGCTTCGGCGACGCCGACGTGAAGGACGGCTCGGTTTATCTGAACGCCGGCAAGCCGCTGGCCGATGGTTGGGAAGCCTATGGCTGGGGCGGCTTCCAGCACCGCGACGCCTCGTCGGCGGCGACCTACCGCCTGCCGACCAACGCCGCCAACTTCCTCTCGGTCTATCCGAACGGCTATGTGCCGCTGATCCACACCAAGACCGACGACTACAGCGTCGGCGCGGGCCTGAAGGGCGAGCTCGGCGGCTTCAAGACCGACCTCAGCCTCGTCTACGGGCGCAACAAGATCGACTTCGACGTCGAGAACACCATCAACGCCTCGCTCGGCCCGACGTCGCCGCACCAGTTCTACGCCGGCCGCCTGACCTATGACCAATGGTCGTTCGGCGCCGACTTCAGCCGCGAGTTCGACCTCGGCATGGTCAAGCCGGTGAACTTCGCCTTCGGTCTGGAAGCCCGCCGCGAGAGCTTCGCGATCGGCGCCGGCGAGCCCGGTTCCTACACCCGCGGGGCCTTCACCACCCTGCCGCTGGCCTCCCAGGGCTTCAGCGGCTTCCGCCCAACCAATGTGGTCGACGTCGATCGCAACGCCGTCGGCGTCTATGTCGACGTGGAAGGCAACCTGACCGAGAAGCTCTCGGCCGACGCCGCGGTGCGCTTCGAGCACTATTCGGACTTCGGGGAGAACACGAGCGGCAAGATCGCGGCCCGCTACGACTTCTCGCCGGAGTTCGCGCTTCGTGGCTCGATCTCCAGCGGTTTCCGCGCTCCGGCCCTGCAACAGCAGTACTACACCGCGACCTCGATCCTGTTCGTCAACAACGTGCCGTTCGACACCGGCACCTATCCGTCGACCAGCCCGATCGGCGTGGCGCTGGGCGGCAAGGCGCTCGATCCCGAGACCTCGATGAACTACGCGCTGGGCCTGGTCTACCGGAAGGGCGCATTCGAGCTGACGGTCGACGCCTACAAGATCGACGTCGACAACCGCATCGTGCTCTCCGAAACCTTGACCGGCAGCGCCACGGCGGCGCCGGGCACCAACGCCCGCGTGATCGCCGACCTGCTCGCGCCCTTCGGCGCCTCGGCGGCCCGCTTCTTCATCAACGGCGTGAACACCGAGACGGTCGGCGTCGACATCGTCGCCCACTACCGGACCAACGGCGACCCGGCCGGGACTTTCGACCTCGCCGCCGCCGGCAACCCCACCGATCTCGAGGTGGCCCGCGTCCCGGCGACCAGCGCGACCATCCTGCCGGCGCCGACCCCGCTGTTCGCCCGCCAGGCCGTGCTGCGGTTCGAGAAGGGAACGCCGCGCCAGAAGCTGACCCTGCAAGGCGACTGGTCCAAGGAGAACTGGGGCGCCACCGTGCGCACCACCTTCTACGGCTCGGTCCTGTCGCCCGGCACCACCGCCGACGGGCTCAACGACACCCGCACCGGGGTCCGCGGCCTGGTGGACGTCGAGGCGCGCTACACCTTCCCGATCGGGGTGACGGCCAGCCTCGGGGCGGACAACCTGTTCGACCAGTATCCGAACCAGATCCCGCCCAACCTCAACACCACCTCGGCGGCGCCGTTCTCCAGCTTCTCGCCGTTCGGCTTCAACGGCCGCTACGTCTACGGCCGCATCGCCTACAAGTGGTAGGCGCCTAGACCCACGTCAAAAGCGGACGCCGCGGGGACCTCCCCGCGGCGTTTTGCATTGGGCCAGGCGCCGCGATCTGGCATTTTACGGATCATCCGTTCGCCGACCGAAGGTCATCCACAGGGCGCTCGGATTCCTGGGGGCAACCGCGGCCGGGCGCGTGCGTCGCATCGCATGAGCGGCCGGCCTTAAGCTATCGGTAACCCCATGGCGCTCGTCCCAGCTCTCGATCTCCGCCCCGCCCACAACGACACCGCGATCCCGCACGCCCCGGCCAATATCGAGGCCGAGCAGGCCCTGTTGGGAACGGTGCTGTACGACAACTCGGCCTTCGAGCGGCTGGGCGACTTCCTGCAGGCGCGGCACTTCTACGAGCCGTTCCACCAGCGTCTGTTCGCCGCCATCGAGACCCATGTCCGCAAGGGCCAGCTCGCCGAGCCGATCCTGCTGGCCGAGCAGTTCAGCCGCGACCCGGCCTTCGAGGAACTGGGTGGTGTCCGTTACCTCGCCGACCTGGTCGATCGCGCCCCGCCGGCCGCCAATGCGCCGGACTATGCCCGCGCCATCTACGACCTGGCCCTGCGCCGAGACCTGATCCGCATCGGCGGCGAAATCAGCACCACCGCCCAGGCGCCCGACGAGGACCGCTCGGCGCGCGACCAGATCGAGGCCGCTGAGGCCCAGCTCTATACGCTCGCCGAGGACGGCGGCACCTCGAAGGGCTTCGTGCCCTTCGCCGAGGCCCTGCATGGGGCCGTCCAGATGGCGGCCGAGGCCCACAGCCGCGACGGCGGCCTGGCCGGGCTGTCGACCGGCCTGATCGATCTCGACCAGAAGCTCGGCGGCCTCCATCCGTCTGACCTGCTGATCCTCGCCGCGCGTCCCTCGATGGGGAAGAGCGCACTCGCCGTGAACATCGCCTTCCATGTCGCCAAGAACTACGCCTGGGAACCGCAGCCGGACGGCAGTCGCAAGACCGTCAGCGGTGGGGTCGTCGCCTTCTTCCAGCTCGAAATGTCGGCCGAGCAGTTGGCCATGCGTATGCTGGCCGAACAGTCGGGCGTCTCCGGCGACCGGCTGCGCAAGGGCGAGATCGACGCTGTGGAGTTCGGCCGGGTGCGGGACGCCGCCCTGGATATTCAGGAAGCGCCGTTCCACATCGACGCCACCGGCGGCATCACCATGGCCAAGCTCGCGGCCCGTGCGCGGCGCCTCAAGCGCACCCAGGGCCTGGACCTGATCGTGGTCGACTACCTGCAGTTGGTGACCATGGGCGAGGGCAGCCGGGTCGACAATCGCGTGCAGGAGGTCAGCGCCATCACCCAGGGCCTGAAGGCGCTCGCCAAGGAGCTGTCGGTGCCCATCATCGCGCTCGCCCAGCTCTCCCGCCAGGTGGAGGCGCGGGAGGACAAGAAGCCTCAGCTCTCCGACCTGCGGGAATCCGGCTCGATCGAACAGGACGCCGACTGCGTGATGTTCATCTACCGCGAGGAATACTACCTCTCGCGCACGGAACCCCGCGAAGGCACGCCAGAACACCTGACCTGGCAGGAGCAGATGGACCAGGTCGCCGGCCAGGCCGAGGTGATCATCGGCAAGCAGCGTCACGGCCCGATCGGCACCGTGAAGCTCAGCTTCAACTCCGACCTGACCAAGTTCGGCAACCTGGCGCGCGATCACAGCCGCTACGAGATACGCTGACCTAGCGGAGCCGATCCCCACCCGCTAAGGGGAGCGGCGATGCCCTCCCCGTCCGCCGCCACGCTCACCATCGACCTCGACGCGCTCGCGCATAATTTCGGCGTGCTGCGCGCCCATGCCGGCGACGCCGAGATGGCGCCGGTGGTGAAGAGCGATGGCTATGGCCTGGGGGCTGGTCCGATCGCGCGGCGGCTGTGGGCCGAGGGCGCTCGCGGCTTCTTCGTGGCCCGGCTCTCCGAGGGCGAGGCCCTGCGCGCGGCCCTGGGCCCCGATCATCCCGCCACCATCTATGTCCTCGACGGCCTGCCGACCGGTGCGGGCGGCCGGCTCGCCGCCGCCCGGCTCACGCCCGTGCTGACAAGCCTTCCCCAGGTGGCGGAGGCCCAGGCCCTGGCCGCCCAGGCCGGGGGCCTGAAGATCGGCCTGCACGTCGACACCGGTATGAACCGCCAGGGGATCACGCCCGATGAGGCCTACGCGCTCGCCCAGGCGCCGGACCGGCTGGCCCGCCTGGATGTCGGCCTGATCATGAGCCACCTGGGCTCGGCGACCGATCCCGCCGATCCGCGCAGCGCCGCCCAGCTGGCGAAGTTCGAGCCGATCCGCGCCCTGTTTCCGGAAGCGCGCGCGAGCCTGGCGGCCTCGGCGGGGATCTTCCTTGGCCCGGCCTATCGCTTCGACATGGTCCGCCCCGGCGTCAGCCTCTATGGCGGCGGACCGGAGGAGCGGCCCGATCCGCGGCTTAAGGCGGTCGCGACCCTGGACGCGCCGATCCTCGACATCCGCAACATCGCCGCCGGCGAGATGATCGGCTACGGCTCCAAGACCCTGGTCGAGCGCCCGACCCGCGCGGCCATCGTCGCGGCGGGCTATTCCGACGGAGTGATCCGCATGGCCAAGGGCCAGGCGCGGGCCTGGTTCGCCGGCGCCCCGCGCCCCGTGCTGATCGTCACCATGGACCTGATCGCCATCGACATCGGCAACGCCCCCGCCCGTCCGGGCGATCGGGTCGAGCTGATGGGCCCCAACGCCCAGATCGACGACCTTGCGGCCGCCGCCGGCACCGTGGCCCATGAATGCCTGGTGCGGATGAGCGCGCGCGCCGAGCGGGTCTATCTCGGCGCGGTCTAGCCCTTGGCGAGGCCTTCGAGGCGGCCGAGATCGATAGCGCCCACCGCCGACTTCAGGTCGTCCATGTCGACATTGTCGCCCTCGGCCGAGACCATGAAGCGATCGGCGACCATCACGCCATACTCGCCGTGCTTGGAGGTCCGGTCGTAGGTCTCGGTGGTCATGCGGCCATTGATCTTGCCGACCTTCTCGTAGCGGCCGGCCGACTCTTCCGACTTCTGGACGTTGAAGGCGCCCGCAAGGCCGGCGAGCGCGCCGGTCGCGCCCATGTCGGTCACCTTCAGCTTCAGGCTGCCCTCCCCCTTGGAGTAGTCGCCTTCCGCCACCGAGGCGCCCATGCCGCCGGCCGCGCTGCTTTCGGCGTTGACGCCGGTGCGCGCGAAGCCGCCCACGGCGCCAGGCAGATAGCCCTTCAGCACCTCCGGATCGGTCAGCGTGACCTTGCCCGCCTTGGCGTCGGCCTGGGCCGCGGCCAGGCGCTCGGACGCGGCCTGCAACTTGCCGACGTCGAGCGAGCCCGTCGGCGTCTTGACCGTACCCGAGATCGTGCCCGCATCGCTCATCAGACTATGGCGACCCAGGCCGCCGATGGAGGAGGTCACAAGCGAGATCACCAAGCCGGCCACGACGGCCACGACGATGATCAGCGCGAAATAGGCCACCGCCTTGTCCTCCGCGACCTTCATCAGCCTGGGCAGGCCAAGATAGAGGATGAAGAGCCCATAGATCCCCGCCAGCGCGGCCAACGGGCCGAGATTCGGGATCAGCAGCAGCACGCCCGCGACCCAACTCGCCGTGAAGGAGTAGGCGGCGACCTTGAAGGCCTGGATGCGGCTCTTCGCGCCGCCGAAATTCGGCGCCAGTTCGTCGATGATCACGGCCATGATGAAGACGAAGGCCAGGCTGAGCGCGTACTGAACGATCGCCTGCACGACCGCGTAGACGGGGTTCGGGCGGAACGTCACGCCGAACAGGCCGAAGCCGAACACCAGTGAACCGATCAGTCCGCAGACCGCCGGAATGGCGGCGAGCGGGATCACATAGCTCTTGTACAGCCCCTCAATCGTCGCGGGCTCGCCCTCGATCACGTCCCAAGTCGGCTTGGGCTGCAGCAAGATCGCCTTCACACGCGCAATGAGGTTCGCCCCAGCCGAACCCGGTTCCACCACACTCATGTCCGCCTCCCAGCTTGAAAGTGCTCCCGATACGCCCCACTTGCCTGACCCTAACGGAACCCTACGCCGCGGCAACCGACAGTTCCGGCCGAACGCCACGCCGCGCGAACCCGGCTAGACTGGCGCTCCGCACGAATCAGGAGACCCCATGGCCCGCGACGGCGCCGTCTATGTTTGCCAGTCCTGCGGCGCGGCGCAGACCAAGTGGGCGGGCCAGTGTCCGGCGTGCCGGGCCTGGAACACCCTGGTGGAAGAGGTCCAGTCGCGGCCGCCCGGCGCGCTCGCGCCCACCAAGGGCGCCAAGGCCCGCGGCCTGAACTTCGAGGGTCTCGGCGCCGAGACCCCCGCCCCGCCCCGGATCGTCACCGGCGTCGAGGAGTTCGACCGGGTCTGCGGCGGCGGCGTGGTGCCCGGCTCGGCCATCCTGGTGGGCGGCGACCCCGGCGTGGGCAAGTCGACCCTGCTGCTGCAGGTCGTGGGGTCGGCTTCCCGGCTCGGCGCGGCCTGCGCCTACATATCCGGCGAGGAGGCGATCGAGCAGGTGCGGGGCCGCGCCCAGCGCATGGGTCTCGCCGACGCTCCGGTCCAGCTCGCCGCCGAGACCTCGCTGCGCGACATCCTCGACGGGCTGAAGCGCTCCCGCTTCGACCTTGTGGTGATCGATTCCATCCAGACCATGTGGAGCGACGCCCACGAGGCGGGGCCGGGCTCGGTCACCCAGGTGCGCGCCGCGGCCGGCGAACTGGTCCGCCTGGCCAAGAAGCAGGGCGTGGCGGTCATCCTGGTCGGCCACGTCACGAAGGAAGGGACCATCGCCGGTCCCCGCGTCATCGAGCACATCGTCGACGCCGTCCTCGCCTTCGAGGGCGAGCGCGGCTACCCGTTCCGCGTCCTGCGCGGCGCCAAGAACCGCTTCGGTGCGACCGACGAGATCGGCGTCTTCGAAATGGGCGATGTCGGCCTCATCGAGGTGAAAAACCCCTCGGCCTTGTTCCTCGACACCGCCGGCGAGCGCGCGGCCGGCGCGGCGGTGTTCGCCGGCATCGAGGGCTCGCGACCGGTGCTGGTCGAGTTCCAGGCCCTGGTCGCGCCCACCGCCTACGGCACGCCACGCCGCGCCGTCGTGGGCTGGGATTCCGGCCGCCTCGCCATGGTGCTGGCGGTGCTGGAGGCGCGCTGCGGCATCTCGCTCGGCAATCGCGATGTCTATCTCAACGTGGCCGGGGGCCTGCGCATTTCCGAGCCCGCCGCCGACCTGGCCGCCGCGGCCGCCCTGGTCTCGTCGGCTCTGGACGTCGCCCTGCCCCAGGACTGCGTGGTGTTCGGCGAAGTCAGCCTGTCCGGCGACGTTCGCCCGGTCAGCCGCATGGACAGCCGGCTGAAGGAGGCCGCCAAGCTCGGCTTCAAGCGGGCGCTCGCGCCGTCCGGCGGCGAGGACGGCCCGCTGAAGCTCACCAGCGTCGTTCGCCTGACCGACGCCGTCCGCCGCATCGGCGAAGCCGACTGGAGCTGACCCGCGTGCCCTGGTTCGACATCATCGTCCTGGGAATCCTGGTGGTCTCGGCCGGGATCGGCTTCATCCAGGGCGCCACGCGCGAGATGGTCTCGGTGATGGCGTTCCTGATCGCCGCCGTGGCCGCCATCTGGGGCCTGCGCATCACGGGCCCCATCGGCCGCGCGATGATCGATCCCGATTGGGCCGGCACAGTCGCCGCCGTGGTCGTGACCTTCGTCTTAGTCTATGCGGCGCTACGCCTGCTGGGCGCGGGCCTTGTACGCGGCGTGCAGCAGGCGCCGGTGCTGGGCCTGCTCGACCGGTCGATCGGGCTGGGCTTCGGCCTTGTGCGCGCCTTCGTCTTCCTGGGCGCCTGCAATCTCGCCTTCACGGCGGCCACGCCCGAGAACCTGCAGCCCCGGTGGCTGGCGAGCGCGACCTTCTACCCCATGACCGCGATGGCCGCAGACATGCTACGGGCCTTCGCGCCCAAGGGTTTGGACATGGCGGGCAAGCTGACACCGGCCATCGGCGAGGCGGTTCGTGAAGGTTCTGAGAACGCGCGGGGTGACTCACGCCACAACGGGCGTTATGACGCCCGCGAGCGCGGCGGAATCGACGATCTGGTGGAGAAATCCCGATGAAAACCCTTCCGGATCGATGGGCCCCTCGAGACCCGGACGACGACTCTCCGAGACTCGAATGCGGGGTGTTCGGAGTTTTCGGGGTCGATGAGGCCTCCGCGATCACAGCCTTGGGCCTCCACGCCCTCCAGCATCGCGGTCAGGAAGCCTGCGGCATCGCCAGCTTCGACGGCCACGGGTTCCACACCGAGCGACACATGGGCTATGTCGGCGACGCCTTCGCCGGCTCCGACCTCGTCGAGCGCCTGCCCGGCCATTCCGCCATCGGCCACACCCGCTACTCCACCGCCGGCGGCAGCTTCATCCGCAACGTCCAGCCGATGTTCGCCGATCTCGACTCCGGCGGCGTGGCCATCGCCCATAACGGCAACCTCACCAACTTTCTGACCCTGCGCCAGCAGCTGGTCGGCGAGGGCCGGATCTTCCAGTCGACCTCGGACTCCGAGGTGATCCTGCACCTGATCGCGCGGTCGACCCGCTCGCGCATGGTCGACCGCTTCATCGACGCGCTGAGCCAGATCGAAGGCGGCTACGCCCTGGTCGCCATGACCAACAAGAAGCTGATCGGGGTGCGCGATCCGCTGGGCATCCGGCCTCTGGTGCTGGGCGACCTCGACGGCCGTGCGGTCCTGGCGTCCGAGACCTGTGCGCTCGACATGATCGGCGCCCGCTTCATCCGCGACATCGAGCACGGCGAGATGGTCGTGATCGACGAGGGCGGGATCGAGAGCCTGCGCCCCTTCCCCGCCTCCCGCGCCCGGCCCTGTATCTTCGAATACGTCTATTTCGCCCGCCCGGACTCGGTGGTGAACGGCCGATCGGTCTACGAGGTGCGCAAGCGCATGGGCCGCAAGCTCGCCATGGAGAGCCATGTGCCGGTCGACGTCGTCGTCCCGGTGCCGGACTCGGGCGTGCCCGCCGCCCTCGGCTACGCCCAGGAGACCGGCGTGCCCTTCGAGATGGGCATCATCCGCAACCACTATGTCGGCCGCACCTTCATCCAGCCGACCCAGGGCGCGCGCGAGCTCGGCGTGCGCATGAAGCTGTCGCCCAACCGCTCGGTGCTCGCCGGCAAGAAGGTGATGCTGATCGACGACTCGATCGTGCGGGGCACCAATTCGGTCCGCGTGGTGCGCATGGTGCGCGAGGCCGGCGCCGCAGAGGTCCACCTCCGCTCCGCGTCGCCGCCGATCAAGTGGCCGGACTTCTACGGCATCGACATGCCCGACCGTGAGAAGCTGCTGGCCGCCAACAACTCCGTCGAGGAGATCGCCAAGATCCTCGACGTCGACTCGATGGGCTACCTGTCGGTCGAAGGGCTGTACTGGGCCATGAACGCCGCGCCCCGCAACGCCGCCGACCCGCAGTTCACCGACCACTATTTCACCGGCGACTATCCGACCCGCCTGCTCGACCGCGAGATCGCCGAAGGCCGCAACGACGCGGCCGAACGCCAGCTCTCCTTCCTGGTCGACGCGTGAGCGGAGCGCCGACCGGCGGGATTCTCGCCCGCCTGAAGCCCGACTGGTACATCATCCTGATCGTCGGCATGGTGGCGCTGGCGAGCGTGCTGCCGGCCCGCGGAGCCGCGGCCCCGGCCTTCGGCCTGGCGACCAAGATCGCCATCGGCCTGGTCTTCTTCCTGCATGGCGCGAAGCTCTCGCGCGAAGCCGTGATCAAGGGCGTGACGCACTGGCGGCTGCACCTCTTGGTGCTGGCCTCGACCTTCGTGCTGTTCCCGATCCTGTGCCTGGGGCTGGCCGCCCTGCCCGCCTGGATCACGCCGGTCGCGCTCGCGCCCGGGATCGTCTTCCTGGGCTGCCTGCCCTCGACCATCCAGAGCTCGATCGGCTTCACCGCGATCGCTCGCGGCAATGTCGCCGGCACCGTCGCTTCGGCGACCGCCTCCAACCTGCTCGGCATCGCCCTGACCCCGTTGCTTGGCGCTCTGTTGATGAACGGCCAGCGGGGCGGCATCTCTCTGCACTCGGCCGAGTCCATCGTGGTGCAGCTGCTGATCCCCTTCGTCGCCGGCCAGGTGCTGCGGCGCTGGATCGGCGGCTGGGTCGCGAAGCAAAGCAAGCTGCTGTCCTACGTCGACCGCGGCTCGATCCTGCTGGTGGTCTATTCCGCCTTCTCCGAGGCCGTCGTGGGCGGCATCTGGAGCCGGGTCAGCGCGCTCGACCTCTTCCGCCTGCTGGCGATCTGCGCCGTGTTGCTCGGCCTCGTCCTTCTGGCCACGGTCACGGCCGCGCGCCTGCTGGGCTTCAATAAGGAGGACGAGATCACCATCGTCTTCTGCGGCTCCAAGAAAAGCCTCGCCAGCGGCGTGCCCATGGCGGGCGTCCTCTTTCCCGGCGCCGCGCTCGGGCCGATCCTCCTGCCGATCATGCTGTTCCACCAGATCCAGCTGATGGCCTGCGCCGTGATCGCGCAGAACTATGCGCGCCGTGGCGAAACGGCGACGGACACCACAGCCCAGACCGTCTAGAAGCCCACCATGACCGACCAGACCCTTCCCCTCGACGGCCAGATCGCCCTCGTTACCGGCGCCTCGCGCGGCATCGGCCAGGCTTGCGCCCTCGCGCTCGCCAAAGCCGGCGCCCACATCGTCGCCACGGCGCGGACCCAGGGCGGCCTGGAGACCCTCGACGACGAGATCAAGGCCGCGACCGGCCAGTCGGCCACCCTCGTGCCGCTCGACCTCGCCGAGCCGTCCGGCCTCGACCAACTCGGCTTCGCGATCCATCAGCGGTTCGGCCGGCTCGACCTGCTGGTTCATTGCGGCGCCATCCTCGGCCCGCTGACCCCGGTGGCCCACATCGACCCGCCGGCCTGGGACAAGGTCATGGCGGTGAACGCCACGGCCACCTATCGCCTGATCCGCGCCACCGAGCCGCTGCTGAAGGCCGCGCCAAAGGGCCGCGCGCTGTTCCTGACCACCGGCCGCGTGGTTCGTCCCAAGGCCTTCTGGGGGCCCTACGGCGCCTCCAAGGCGGCGATGGAGCACATCGTGCGCACCTGGGCCGACGAGCTTGAGAACACCCCGGTGCGCGCCGTCCTGGTCGACCCCGACGTGATGCGCACGCGCATGCGCGCCGAGGCCATGCCGGGCGAGGATCCCGAAAGCCTGCCCGATCCGTCCGAGATCGGCCCGTTGATCCTGGAGCTGGCCCAGGCCGAGCTCGGCCAGCCGAAAGCTACCGTCTTGTTTTCGGAGTGGAAGCAGCGGTCCGGGACGCCCGTTTCGGCTTGACCCCCGGCCGCGCCAGCTTCTGCGCCCGGCCCTTGGGCGCGCCCGTTGGTTTGGCCTTGGCCACATAGGCCTTCTTCGGCTTGGCCGCGGCGCCGGCCTGCGCCTTGGCGGCGGCTGCGGCACGGGTCTTCGTCGCCAGGCCGGTCTTGGCCTTGTTGCGGTTGGGCCGCGGCGCGTCAGTCGAGCCGCCGGACTTGGCCTCGCCCTCGGCGAAGGGGTTCTTGTTCGACTTGACGGTGAGGCGCATCGGCACGCCCGGCAGGTCGAAGCTCTCGCGCAGCGAGTTGATCAGATAGCGCCGATAGTGGTCCGGCAGCTGGTCCGCCCGGCTGGCGAACATCACGAAGGTCGGCGGCCGGGCCTTGGTCTGAGCCATGTATTTCGGCTTCACGCGTCGGCCGTTCACCGCCGGCGGCGGGTGCCGCTGGATGGCGAGCGCCAGCCAGTCGTTCAGGTCGCGGGTCTTCACCTTGGTCGACCAGTCCGCATAGGTCTTGAAGACCGCCGGCATCAGCCGGTCCAGCCCTCGGCCCGTTTCGGCCGACAGCGCGACCAGGGGCGAGCCCCGTAGCTGCGGAAGCACGCGGCCCGCCGTCTCGTTGATCTCCGCGAGCGTCGCCTGCGGATCGGCCACCAGGTCCCATTTGGCCAGGACGAAGACCAGGCCCCGGCCCTCGCGCTCGACCAGGTCGGCGATCTGCAGGTCCTGGATCTCGAACGGATGGGTGGCGTCCATCACCAGGATCACCACCTCGGCGAAGGTGATGGCGCGGATGGTGTCGGCGGTCGACAGCTTCTCCAGCTTCTCCTGCACCCGGGCCTTGCGGCGCAAGCCGGCCGTGTCGACCAGGCGGATCGGACGGCCGTCCCATTCCCAGTCGACCGGAATGGCGTCGCGGGTGATCCCGGCCTCCGGACCGGTTAGCAGCCGATCCTCGCCGATCAGCTTGTTGATCAGGGTCGACTTGCCGGCGTTCGGACGCCCGACGATGGCGATGCGCACCGGCTTCTCGCCCAATTCGCCACCGACGAACTCGTGCTCGTCCGACAGGGCGGCCAGCGCCTGGTAGAGGTCGGCCATGCCCTCGCCGTGCTCGGCGGAAATGGCGATCGGCTCGCCCAGGCCGAGGCGGAAGGCCTCGTTGACCCCGTCGTCGCCCTGCTTGCCCTCGGCCTTGTTGGCCGCCAGCACCACGGGCTTGTCGGCCTTGCGCAGGATCTCGGCGAACACCTCGTCCATCGGCGCCACGCCCTCGCGGGCGTCGACCACGAACAGGGCCACGTCACATTCCAGGATCGCGAGCTCGGTCTGGGCCCGCATCCGCGACTCGAGGCTGTCGTCGGTGACGTCCTCGAAGCCGGCGGTGTCGATCAGCTCCAGGTCCAGGTCGCCGATGCTGCCGGTGCCGAACCGGCGGTCGCGCGTAACCCCCGGCTGGTCGTCGACGATGGCGAGCTTCTTCCCCGCGAGCCTGTTGAACAGGGTCGATTTGCCGACGTTCGGCCGTCCTACGATCGCGAGCCTGAGGGCCATGACGCCATCGTCTTATCGCAGAGCGATGAGTTTGGCCTCATCGGTCACGACATAGATGGTTCCGTTCAGTGCGATCGGCGCGATCAGCACCGGCTCGCCCAGATTGACCGACTTCTCGACCGCGCCGGTCTTGGCGTTCAGCGCGACGAGTTCGCCGGTGTCCGAGGCGGTGATCAGCTTGCCGCTGGCCAGCAGCGGGCTGGACCACAGGGGATGGACGATGTTCTTGCCCTTCTTACCCTTGCCAAGCTTGTTGAAGAACGCGCCACGCACCTTCTTCACCCGGCCTTCGCTGAGATCGCGGATCCAGTAGACTTGGCCGGTCTCGCGCGAGGCGCAATAGACCTTGCCGCCCTTGTCGACGACATAGACCACGTCGCCGGCGGGCCAGGGCGTGGTGATGCCGGTGATCGGCAGGGTCCAGCGAGGCTGGCCGGTGCGCAGGTCGGTCGCCGCGAACACGCCCGAATGGCTCACCGCGAAGACGTCGCCATTGTAGATCACCGGGCGGCCGGGGATGTCGCGGATCTCCGACAGGGCGTTGGTGCGGCTGGCCCGCGACAGCGCCTCGTTCCACAGGTCGTTGCCGTTGGCGGTGCGCAGGGCCACCAGTTCGCCGGAGCCGAACGAGGCCACGACCGTATCGCCCGAAACGGCCGGGCTGGAGGCGGCCAGGATGCGCGCCGATTCGGAGAGGGCCTGATAGGTCCAGCCATCGGCGCCGGTCGCGGCGTCGAAGGTCAGCAGGGTGTTGTCGATAGCCACCACGAAGACGCGGCCGCCGGAAATCGTCGGGGCGGCGTGGATCGGCTGCTCGGTGGCGGTCTTCCAGATCACCGCGCCGGTGTCGGCGTTCAGCTCAGCCACGAAGCGATAGCCGGAGGAGACCACCAGCTTGCCGTCGGCGATCGCCAGGCCGCCGCCGAAGGCTTCCCTGTCACGCTTGTTCTTCGGCCGCAGGTCGACGGCCCAGACCTCGGCGCCCGACTGGGCGTCATGGGCCGAGACCCGCGCCTCGCCGTCCATCACATAGATCTTGCCGTTCACGGCCACCGGCGGCGCCGTGACATAGGACCCGCGCTTGCTCTTCTCGCCGAACCCGCGCTTCCAGGCGACGTTCAGGCCAGCCGCCTGCACGTGCTCCATCGCCTGCTCGGGCGTGCCGCCGGGCAGCGGCCATTGGTTCACCGGCTTGGCGTCGGGCAGGAAGAAGTCGGCGCCCTTCAGGCCCTCGGCGACCTCGACCTTGTCGTCGAAGGCGTTGATGGCGATGCGGTTGCCCGCCGAGGCGGTCTCCTTCGGGCCTTTGTCGCCACGATGGAACGGGTTGATCTTGCTCACGGTGGAGCAGCCGGTCGCGGCCAGGCTGGCCGTCAACAGAAGGACGAGAAGGCCGTTGCGGCGCGAGAACGTCATTGGGCGGTCGGGTCTTGCTGTTGCGGCAGCTCGAGAGCCGGCGCGGGCGCGGCGGCGGGCTGCGGGGGCGGCGGCAGGGCCAGGGCGGCCTTGGCGACCGCGGGAACGAGCTTGGCCGAGCCCGAATCGATCAGGGCCATGGCGGCCTTGGCGCGATTGCGGGCGCCGTCCTGGGCGTCGGGCGAAATGGAGATGACGACGAAATCGCCGCGCGCCCCGGCCGTGTCGCCGGCCATGAGCTTGGCGAAGGCGAGCGCCTCGCGGGCTTCGACGCGATAGGGGCGGTCAGGCTTCGTCAGCGGGTCCAGGCGGGCCTGGATATCCTTGAAGGAGGCCGTGTCGAGCAGGGCGAAGGCGGCCTTCAGGCGCGCAGAATCGGCCAGCACCGGTTCAGGCGACGCGGCCGCAGCCTCGTCGAACAGCTTGACCGCGCCGGCCGTGTCGTTGGCCTGCAGCTTCAGGCCGCCGAGATGCTGCAGCGCCAGCGCCTTGTAGGCCTTGGACGGTCCCTGCGAGACCTCGGTCCACAGGGTCTGGGCTTCGGCGATCTGGCCCTTTTCGAACGCATCGAGCGCCTGGGAATATTCGTTGGACGCCTTGGCCTCGGCCTTCAGCCGGTTGTCGTCCCAGAGCTTCCAGCCGATGGCCGCCGCAAGCGCCAGGGCGAGCGCGCCCGCCGCCCAGGGCAATATCTTCAGCGCAAGCGCCTTGTAGCGGTCGGAGCGAAGCTGCTCCTCGACCTCTTCAAAGACATCGACCACTTATGGAAACTCCGCTCGACGGCGCATCAGGAATAGAGCGGCGGAACCTATAGCGGCGGCGACCGCGCCGCAACGTCGGGGTTCCACCCTCGCTCCGTCTGGCCGCCAAGCATGGCCGAACCGTGGCCGTTCACCCCTCGCCTGACATGAATCGCTCGAAGGCGACCTTGTATTCTGCGCTCCAGCGCGACAGCGCCGGCCGGTCGAGGATCAGGTCGTCCGCGGCCCAGCGGACGCGCTTCTCGTCCATGGCGCGGGTGACGTCGTTGTCCGGGCAAAGGATGTAGAAGCCGCCGCGGTTGACGGTCTCGAGCATCCGCTCGACCACCTGTTCCGGCGTCCAGGCGCCGGGCGGCTTCTCGGCGCGGTCGCGGCGGGTCATGCCGGTGAAGGTGAAACCGGGAATGAGCAGGTGGGCGGTAACCTGGGCGACGAGCTCGTTGCGAAGCTGATGGGCCAGGCCCTCGGTTAGGGTCTTCACCCCGGCCTTGGGCACGTTGTAGGCGATAT
>CAMFHW010000027.1 GCA_945952175.1 uncultured Phenylobacterium sp.
GTTGTCGTTCCCGACCCTGCACTTGGTCCGCGCGAGCGATATGCTCATTCGGACCGTCTCCTCGCCGGCCCCGCGGCGTCAGACTGAGGGAATGTTTCAAACGATTCGGGATGTTACGCCCACAGACTCGCGCGGCGAGGGTGCTCAGTCCTCCGCCAGGGCCTTGCTCGCCAACTCGTAGACGTTCTTCGACAGGCCCGGCGTCTCAACGATACGCTTGAGTTCCTGACGCATCAGCGCCCCGAGCTCCGGCGCATAGCGCCGCCAGCCGCCCAGCGGTTCCACCATTCGTGCGGCGGTCATCGGGTTGAAGCCGTCGACGGCGAGGATCTGGTCGGCCAGGAAGCGGTAGCCGGCGCCCGAGGGATCGTGGAACCGGGCCGGGTTGCCGCTGGCGAAGTTGGAGACCAGGGCGCGCAGGCGGTTCGGGTTCTTCTGGTCGAAAGCCGGATGGGCGGTCAGGCCCAGCACGCGGCCGAGCGCGCCTTCGCCGGGATCGCGCGCCTGCAGGGCGAACCACTTGTCGACCACCAGGGGCTCGTCCTTCCAGCGGTCGTAGAAGTCGGCCACGGCGGATTCGAACAGTTCGCCGCCGATCAGCATCAGGGCGTTCAGGCCGCCGATGGAGTCGGTCATGTTGACGGCGGCGCGGTAGTGGCCGTCGGCCAGTTCGCCCACCTCGGCGCGCGGATTGGCGGCCAGCAGTTCCAGGGCGGCGTTGCGCAGGGCGCGGCGTCCGGCGCTGGCGGCGTCCGGCGAGAATTCGCCGAGCTCCTGCAGGCCGATGTGCAGGCGCTTGAGGTCTTCGCCCAGGTGCAGGGCCAGGCGTTGGCGCAGGGCCTCGCGCGCCTCATGGATCGCCGCCGGATCGGCCGGCTGGCGGGCGAGCGCCAGGTCGCCCTCGCTGGGCAAGGCCAGCATCAGGGCCTTGAAGGCGGGATCGGAGGCCTGGTCGCCCAGGGCGCGCTCCATGGCGTGGGCGTAGCGCTCTTCGCCGACCTCGTCGGGTTTGCCGGCGGCGCGGGTCAGGATCAGGGCGCGGGCCAGCTCCTGGCCGGCTTCCCAGCGGTTGAACAGGTCGTCATCGGCGGCGAGCTGGACATAGCGATCCTGCGGCCGGGCGTCGGTGGTCAGGTTCACCGGGGCCGAGAAGCCGCGCAGGGCCGACACCACGGGCGGCGCATCGACGCCTTCGAGGGTGATCTTGGCCGATGCGCTGTCGAGCACGACCACGGTCTCGTCCATGGCCTGGCCGTCGCGCTCGAAAGCCAGCGTGCGGCCTTCGCCGTCCATCAGGCCAACGCGGATCGGGGTGGGCAGGGGGCGCTTGTCGGGCTGGCCGGGGGTCGGCGAGATCGCCTGCGACAGGTCGAGCTCCAGGATCTTCCGGTCGGCGTCATAGCGGTGCTGGATCGACAGGTTCGGCGTGCCGGCCTGTTCGTACCAGGCGAAGAAGTCGGTGAGGTCGCGGCCGGACACCTCGGCGAAGCACTTGATGAATTCCTCGACCGTGGTGGCGTGACCGTCCCAGCGATCGAAATAGAGGTCCATGCCTTCGCGGAATTTCTCAGGCCCGATCAGGGTCTTGAGCATCCGGATCACCTCCGCGCCCTTCTCGTAGATGGTCGCGGTGTAGAAGTTGTCGATCTTCAGATAGCTGGACGGCCGCACGGGGTGCGAGAGCGGCCCCTGGTCCTCGGCGAACTGGCGCGCGCGCAGGGCCTTCACGTCCTTGATCCGCTGGACGGCCGCGCCGCGCATGTCGGCCGAGAAGCTCTGGTCGCGGAAGACCGTCAGGCCTTCCTTCAGGCAGAGCTGGAACCAGTCGCGGCAGGTGATGCGGTTGCCGGTCCAGTTGTGGAAATACTCGTGGGCGACGACGCTCTCGATGCGCTCGTAGTCGAGGTCGGTGGCGGTCTTCTCGTCCGCCAGCAGGAGCGAGGAGTTGAAGATGTTCAGCCCCTTGTTCTCCATCGCCCCGAAATTGAAGTCGCGGACGGCGACGATCATGAACAGGTCGAGGTCGTACTCGCGGCCGAAGGCCTCCTCGTCCCACTTCATCGAGCGCTTCAGCGCGTCCATGGCGTAGGCGGCGCGCGGCGCCATGCCGGGGTCGACATAGATCTTCAGGTCGACCGTGCGGCCGGTCATGGTCACCAGCTTGTCGGCCAGCTCGTCGAGCTCGCCGGCCACCAGGGCGAACAGGTAGCAGGGCTTCGGGAAGGGGTCGTTCCACACGGCGAAGTGGCGGCCACCGGGCAGGTCGCCGGACTGCAGCAGATTGCCGTTGGACAGCAGCCGATGGAATTTCTTGTCGGCCTCGATGCGCACGGTGAAGCGCGAGAGCACGTCGGGGCGGTCCGGATACCAGGTGATCTTGCGGAAGCCCTCGGCCTCGCACTGGGTGCAGAAGCGGCCGCCGGACATGTAGAGCCCGTCCAGCGCCTTGTTGGCCTCCGGATCGATCTCGACCTCGGTCTCCAGCACGAACGCGTCAGGCACGCCCGGGACAGTCAGGAACTCGTCGTCGATCGTCCGCTCGGCCTCGGCCAGGACCCGGCCGTCGACCGCCACCGAGACCGGCTTCAGCCGCTCGCCGTTGAGGACCAGGGGCTCGGCGTGCTCGCCGTTGCGGCGGATGGTCAGCCTGGCCTTCACCCGCGTCGTATTGGCCGCCAGATCGAAGGCCAGATGGACCTCGTCGATCAGGAAGGCGGGCGGGCGATAGTCGGAGAGGCGGATCGGCTGGGGGGTGTCGGTGCGCATCCGCACGATTTAAGCGATCGGCGCGCCAAGGGCGAGCGGCGCCGCGCGAAATCGCGACCGCGTTACGCGAAACCGGCCTATTCGGCGGCGTGGACCTCGTCGCCGGCCGGGACATAGCCCTCGGGCGGGGCAGGGATGTCGCGCAGGTACTGGTCAATCTTGCGGCCTTCCTCGGCGAGGCGCTGCAGCTCCGGCGGCGCGCCGGGGGTCTCCTCGATCATCTCGGCCAGGCGCTGGGCCATGACCAGCAGGCGCGGCGCCTGGGCGATCAGGCGGGCCTGGTACTCGATCTTGTGCGGGTCGCGGTCGTATTCGGCGCCCGGGGTGCGCCAGCCGCCCCAATCGTTGGCGTCGGTCACTACCACCGGATAGCTGCCTGGGAAGGGATGGTGGCGGCAGTTCTCGGGCGTCTGCCACTTGTTGCGGGCGCGCAGCAGCCGCCAGCGGGGCGCCGCGTCGGCCAGCTCGTCGGCCTCCTGCTCGGCGCGCAGCTCGTTGGCCTGGAAGTCGCGGCCGAGGCCCACGTCGTAGGTCACGCGCACCGGCTCGTCGAAGCCCTTGGCCCAGATCGGCACCAGCTTCTCGATCGTCGCCCAGGCGCCCACGCTCTCGACCCAGACGCGCTGGTTCTTCTGGAAGATCGCCTTGGCCATTCCGCAGCCCTCGGTGGTTCTTTGGGGCGCCATAAGACCCTGAAATTCTTGACGCGAGGTCAATCTTTTCTGCCCCGGCGTCAGCCGGTTATGGTCTTCTGAAAGACCAGAAACAGACCGGCGCACGCGTCGGGGATGGGCGGAAATGAACTTCGATTTCTCGGACGATCAGAAATTCCTCAAGGGCGAGGCGCGCAAGTTCCTCGAGGCCAACTGCCCGACCACGCGCGTGCGCAAGGTGCTCGACGACGACGCCAAGGGCCATGACGCCGAACTCTGGGCGTCCGTGGCGGCCCAGGGCTGGCTGGGCGCGGCGATCCCGGAGGAGCTCGGCGGGCTCGGCCTCGGCCACCTCGAGCTCTGCGTGATCGCCGAGGAGCTCGGCCGCGCGGTGGCGCCGATCCCGTTCGCCTCTACCGTCTACATCCTGGCGGAGGCCCTGATGCTGGCGGGCTCCGACGAGCAGAAGAGGGCCTGGCTGCCGAAGATCGCGGCCGGCGAGGTGATCGGCTGCCTGGCGACCTCGGAAGGCCCGGGCGTGGTCACCGGCTCGAACCTGCAGGCCAGCGTCGAGGGTGGCAAGCTGAGCGGGACCAAGATCCCGGTGACGGATGGCGACATCGCCACACTGGCCCTGGTCCTGGCCAAGGAGGGCGGCAAGCCCGGCCTGTTCCTGGTCGAACTGGGCGCCGGCGGTGTGACCCGTGAAGCGGTGAAGACGCTGGATCCGACCCGCGACGCGGCCAAGCTGACCTTTTCGGGCGCCGCGGCCCATCGGCTGGGCGGGGCCGGCGAGGGCTTCGACCTGCTGGAGCAGGTCTTGGATCGCGCCGCGGTCCTGTTCGCCTTCGAGCAGACGGGCGGCGCGGACCGCTGCCTGGAGATGGCCAAGGACTATGCGCTGGACCGATATGCTTTCGGCCGGACCATCGCCAGCTATCAGGCCATCAAGCACAAGCTGGCCGACATCTATGTGAAGAACGAGCTCAGCCGCTCGAACGCCTATTACGGGGCCTGGGCGCTGAACACCAATGCGCCGGAGCTGCCGGTGGCGGCCAGCGCGGCGCGGATCGCGGGCTGCGAGGCCTACTGGTTCGCGGCCAAGGAGAACATCCAGACCCACGGGGGCATCGGCTTCACCTGGGAAATGGACTGCCACCTTCACTACCGGCGTTCGCGCCAGCTCCAGCTCGTGGCCGGCGCGCCGCGGGTTTGGAAGGAGCGCCTTGTCAGCCATCTCGAACGTCGCAACGCGGCCGCCTGAGGAAGATCGATCATGGACTTCAACGACAGCCCCGAAGAAGCCGCCTACCGCCAGCAGGTCCGCGACTGGCTGGAGGCCAATGCGCCGAAGACGCGCGCCCACGAGAGCGATCCCGAGGGCGGCGACAATCTCGGCCCGGCCAAGGCCTGGCAGGCCAAGAAGGCGGCCGCCGGTTATGCTTGCATCACCTGGCCCAAGGAGTGGGGTGGG
The DNA here is from genome assembly GCA_945952175.1 of uncultured Phenylobacterium sp. Classification (GTDB taxonomy): domain Bacteria; phylum Pseudomonadota; class Alphaproteobacteria; order Caulobacterales; family Caulobacteraceae; genus Phenylobacterium. Next base: position 4,894 of record CAMFHW010000027.1, read on the forward strand.
CAGGGCGGCCTGCCGCTGCAGAGCGTGATCTTCAGCGCCGAAGAGGCGAAGTATCCGATCCCGTCGAACCCGTTCCAGATCGGTCTCGGCATGTGCGTGCCGACGGTGATGAACTTCGCCGACCAGGCCACCAAGGAGCGCTTCGCCGGGCCCGCCATCCGCGGCGAGGAGATCTGGTGCCAGCTGTTCTCCGAGCCCTCGGGCGGCTCGGACGTGGCGGCGGCGCGGACCAAGGCGGTGCGCGCGCCGGACGGCTCCGGCGACTGGCTGATCTCGGGCCAGAAGGTGTGGACCACGGGCGCCCAGTTCTCGGACTTCGGCATCGTGATCGTCCGCACCAATCCCGATGTGCCGAAGCACAAGGGCCTGACCATGTTCTGGCTCGACATGCGCTCGCCGGGCGTGGAGGTGAAGCCGATCCACCAGATGTCGGGCGGCTCGGGCTTCAACGAGGTGTTCTTCACCGACGTCCGGGTGCCGGACAGCCAGCGGCTGGGCGCCGAGGGCGACGGCTGGAAGGTCAGCCTGGTGACCCTGATGAACGAGCGCCTGGCGGTCGGTGGGGCGTCGGGCATGGGCTGGGCCCAGTTCCTGGAGGCGGCGCGCAAGACGCCGGGCCTCGACGGTGGCGCGGCGATCAAGGACAGCGCGCTCCGCGAAAAGCTGGCCGACTGGTACGTCCAGGCCGAGGGGCTGAAGCATACCCGCAACCGCACCATGACCGCCCTGTCGCGTGGCCAGACGCCGGGGCCGGAGAGCTCGATCGGCAAGATCGTCTCGGCCGTGCAGATGCAGGACCTGGCCAGCAACGCGATCGAGATGCTGGATCAGTACGGGATCATCAATGATCCGGAGCTCGCGCCGCTGCATGCGGGCTTCCAGGGCTCATTCATGTTCGCGCCCGGCCTGCGCATCGCCGGCGGCACCGACGAGATCTTGAAGAACATCATCGCCGAGCGCGTCCTGGGCCTGCCGGGCGATATCCGCGTCGACAAGGACGTGGCGTTCAAGGACATGCCGACCGGGCGTTAAGCCCGCAGCATCTCCGCTTCCGGACGCGGATTGGCGGCGACGAGTTCGCTGTAGATCCGCGTCAGGCCCTCGAAGGTGGTGTCCCAGCCGTGGCGCTGCTCGGCGCGGCGGCGGGCGGCCTGGCTGATTGCGGCGAGGTCGCGGGCGAAGAGCGCCTCGATCGCCTCGGCCAGGCCGGCCGGGTCGACGTTGGCGGCGCGCTGGCCGACCTCCTCGTCGATCATCTCCGAGACGCCGCCGCGGGTGGGGCCGACCACCGGCAGACCGGCGGCCAGAGCCTCCAGCACCACCAGGCCGAAGGGCTCGTTCTCGTTGGCGTGGACGCAGGCGTCGCAGCTGGCGACCAGGGTGGCGAGCGCCTCCTGGTCGCGGATGTAGTCGAGACTGATCACGCGGGGCGACAGGCGCACGTCCTTGCCCGCGCCGACCAGCAGCAGGTGATAGGGCTCGCCCAGCCGCTCGACCGCGCAGACGATGGACTCGATGTTCTTTTCCCGCGCGGGGCGGCCGGCGAAGACCAGGATGCGCGCGTTCCAGGGCAGGCCCAGGCGCTGGCGCAGCGCCGCGGGATCGGCCTTGCCGGGATGGAAGAGCTCGGTGTCGACGCCCAGCCGCTGGACGGTGACCCGCTCGACCCCGGCCTCGGCGAGGCGCTGGGCGATGTGCAGGCTGGGCGAGACCACGCGATCGAAACGGCGGAACACCTCGGCCCATCGCTTCATGGCCGGCGCCTCGGCCCAGTCGCCCAGATGCAGCGCCGCCAGCGCCGCCGCGTCGGTGTGGCAGAAGCCGACCACCGGCACGCCCAACGCCTGGCCGGTGTCCAGCGCCGCGTGGCCCGGCACGAAGATGTCGCCGGCCTCGATGATGTCGGGCTCCAGCATCCGCAGCACCGTCTCCCACTTGGCGGAGGAAGCGGGCATCCGATAGCCGTCGCCGAAGGGCAGGCGGGCGGCCGCGACATTGACCAGGCCCGGGCCGGACAGGCCCGTCGAGCGGCCAGGCACCACCAGGGTGTGGCGCAGGTCCGGCCGTCGCCGCTCCAGCCAGTCACGCTTCGCGTTCAGGTAGCGTTTCACGCCGCCAGAACGCGGGGCGTACATCATGGTGGTGTCGATCAGATGGAAACCGATACGACCAGGCGCTCCGAAATGCGGCGCCTCCGCAGGGTCCAGCCGGATCGCCCGGACCGGATCGTTGAGATCGAACACCCCGACACCCTTTCGAAGCTGGGACTTGCTGTCGTCAGCAACGAACAAGCGGAGGCGAAGGTTGCGGCGGCGGGTGGGCTTCATTCGTTGACGGACCTTGCCTCTCCGGCGGACCGGACCAGCTGTACGCACTCCGCCCGCAGGCCGAACGGATCCTGCCCGCGAGCCCCCTGGGCCAGGCCGCCGATCTCGCTCCAGCCGAAGCGATCGGACATCCAGGGGTCGTGGCGCAGCTTCTGCCCGAATCCGGCGACCGCCAAGGCCCAGCGTGCGGATTCCGGAGCGGATTCGACGCGGGTGTAGATATCGGCGGCGCCGATGGGCCGCTCGATCAGCCGCGAGGTCGCCTGACCTGGCAGCTTGTAGCGGATCTTCAGATAGGCCAGCTCGCCGGCGGGCGTGGCAGGCGCCCGGCCGGCCTGGCCGCCGTAGCGCAGCGGATCGCTGGACGGCTTCGCGCCGACGGGGGTGATTTCGTAAAGAGCGGTGACCGAGGCCCCGGAGCCGACCTCGCCCGCGTCGACCCGGTCGTTGTTGAAGTCCTCGCGCTTCAGCATGCGGGTCTCGTAGCCGATCAGCCGGTATTCGGAGACGCGGGCCGGATTGAATTCGACCTGGATCTTCACGTCGTCGGCGATCGGGAACAGCGAGCCGGAGAAGTCGTCGCGGAACGCCTTTCGCGCCTCGTTCAGGGTGTCGATGTAGCCGGCGGTCCCGTTTCCGTTCTGGGCCAGAGCCTGCATCATGGTGTCGTTGTAGTTGCCGCCGCCGAAGCCATAGACGGAGAGGTAGACGCCGCTGCCGCGCTTCTCGGCGACGAAGTCCTTCAGCTTGTTCGGATCGGCCACGCCGACATTGAAGTCGCCGTCGGTCATCAGGATCACCCGGTTGACCGCCTTGGGGTCGAAGTTCTGCTGGGCGACCTTGTAGGCCAGGGCCAGGCCTTCGCCGCCGGCGGTGGAGCCGCCGCTCTCCAGGGCGCCGAGCGCACAGCGCATCTTAAGCTTCTGGGTCCCGTCGGTGGAGCCCAGCACCGCGCCGGCCGAGCCGGCATAGGCGACCATCGCCACGTGGTCCTGTGGCCGCAGCTGGTCGATCAGCAGGTTCAGCGCCTTCTTGGCCAGCGGGAGGCGCTCCGGCGGGAACATCGAGCCCGAGGTGTCGATCAGGAACACCAGGTTCAGCGGCGGCTGCTGGGCGCGGGGGATGTCGTAGCCCTGCAGGCCGATCTGCACGACCTGGTGGTCGGCGGCCCAGGGGGCGGGCGTCACCGCCACCGTCGGCCGGAAAGGCTGGGCGCGATCGGTCGGCCGCTCGTAGCCATAGTCGAAATAGTTGATCAGCTCCTCGGTGCGCACGGCATCGGTGGGCGGCCGGACGCCATCGTTCAGCATCCGGCGCACATTGGCGTAGGCGGCGGTGTCGACATCGACCGAGAAGGTGGAGACCGGCTCCTCGGCGACCCGCTTGATCGGGTTCATCTGGGCGTGCGGATAGCGCTCGGTCTCGATGTCGCCGGCCATGCGGGTCGCGCCGGGCTGGCCGCGCTTGGCGCCGGTGACCGCCATCTCCTGGATCGTCGTATTGGGCGGGACGGATGGCGCCATCCGGGGCTGAAACGTCGGGACCGGCAGAGGCGGGGGAGGCGGCGCCGGCGGAGGCGCCTGCGCGAGCGGGGCGTTCTGTGCGTAGCCGCGGCCGCCCCGCAGGCGCACGCTGCGGGGCTCGTCCGGCGGCGTGGCGCGGAAGCCCAGGGCCTCGCAGGCTTGGGGAGTGGGGGCGCCGTCGCGCGGGGTCGCCGCGAAGGCCGGCGATACGGGGGCGGGGAAGCTGATGGCGGTGGCGGCGCACAGCGCGAGCCGGCCCGCACGACGAAGAACAACACGCATGGTCACTGTTCCTCCCGATGGCCTCCCCATGCCGAAGCTTGGCGCGGACTATCGGGCGGAATAGCGACGCTTGCGCGTTCGGCCTGGGGCGCGGCGGTGACCTTTTTCAGCGCGGCGGATCGTAGGCCTTGGCGATGTCCGGTGTGGCGCTGATGGAGGCGGGAAAGGTCGGGGCCTTCCGCGCATGGGTGATCTGCTCGAAGGCGTAGGCCAGCGACAACAGGCGCGCCTCCGACCAGGCCGGCCCCATGATCGAGAGCCCGACGGGCAGGCCCGAGACATAGCCCATGGGCACGGTGACGTGCGGATAGCCGGAGACGGCCGAGAGACTGGACGGGGCGCCGAAGATCCGCGTCCCGTTCACCGGATCGACCACGCTGGTCGGGCCGCTCCAGCCGATCAGGGCTGCGAGGTCGTTCTCCTTCAGCATCCGGTCGATGCCTTCGGCGCCGGCCAGGCGCTTGGCGGTCTGCTTGGCCTTCAGATAGGCGGGGTCGTCGAGGCCGGGCCCCGCCTGGCTCACCAGGAAGATCTCCTGGCCGAACAGGGAGAGCTCGCGGGGGTCGGCGCTGTTGAAGGCGATCAGGTCGGCCAGGGTGCGGGTCTTCACGCGCTTGGGATCGGTGCTGGCCAGATAGGCGTTGAGCGCCGCCTTGAATTCGACGCGCAGCAGGGTCTGTTCGGCCGTGCTGATCGGATCCATTTCGGGCGCCTTGACCTCAACGGGCACGGCGCCGGCCGCCTTGAGGGCCTTCAAGGTCTCCTGGAACAGCAGGTCGGCCTCGGGCGAGCGGCCGGCGGTGGTCCGCAGCACGCCGAGGCGCGCGCCCTTCAGTGCATTGGGATCGAGCGCCTTCAGATAGTCGGTCTTGTGGGCGTCGGCCTCGGCCGTCGCGGGATCGGCTGGGTCCGAGCCGGCGATGGCGGTGAGGATGGCCGCGGCGTCGGCGACCGTGCGGGTCATCGGGCCGGCGGTGTCCTGGCTGGGCGAGATCGGCACGATGTAGGTGCGCGAGACCAGGCCCACGGTGGGCTTCAGGCCGACGATGCCGTTGATGGCCGCGGGGCAGGTGATCGAGCCGTCGGTCTCCGTGCCGATGCCGCCGCCCGCCAGGCCCGCGGCGATGGCCGCGCCCGTACCGGCGCTGGACCCGCAGGGGCTGCGGTCGAGGGCGTAGGGGTTCTTCACCAGCCCACCGACGGCGCTCCAGCCGCTGATCGAGCGGATCGAGCGGAAGTTGGCCCACTCCGACAGGTTGGTCTTGCCCAGGATCACCGCCCCGGCGTCGGTCAGCCGCTTGACCAGCGGCGCGTCGCGGTTGGTGACATTGTCCTTCAGCGCCAGGGAGCCGGCGGTGGTGGCGGTGTCGTCGGCGGACTCGATGTTGTCCTTGATCAGGATCGGGACGCCGTGCAGCGGCCCGCGGAGGTGGCCGGCCTTGCGCTCGGCGTCGAGGGCGCGGGCGTCCGCCAGGGCGTGCGGGTTCAGCGCGATGACGCTGCGCAGTTTCGGCCCGGCGCGATCGATGGCCTCGACGCGGGCCAGATAGGCCTTGGTGATCGCTTCCGAGGTCGTCTGGCCGCTCGCCATTCGCGCCTGCATCTGGCCGATGGACTCGTAAGCCGCTTCGTCCGCCGCGTTCTTCCCCGCGGCCATTTTGTCGGCGGCCTGGGCCGATCCGCTCATCAGCAAAGCTCCCGCCAGTCCCGCCGCCACGATCGCGCGCCGCATGCCGCCCTCTCCTTACGCCCAAGCCATTGGAGGGCGCCGGACAGGCCTTGGCCAGACATGACGAGGGCCGCGCCCTCGGGAAGCGCGGCCCTGCCTTCGATGGCGTCCGCCCGCGAGGGCGGGCGTCTTCGAAAAGGAGGTCAGTGCTTGAGCGCGTTGCGCGCCGCCTCCTTAAGCTCGCCGACTCCCTTCTGGATCTTGCCGGCGGTCTTTTCGGCAGCGCCTTCGGCTTCGAGCTTGGTGTTGCCCGTGGCCTTGCCGGCGGCTTCCTTGATCGAGCCCGCGGCGTCCTTGGCCGCGCCCTTGATGGTGTCCTTGTGCATCTTGCTCGTCCTTGTTCTGGGGAGGCGCGTTCGCGTGCGCCGTCGCCCATCCATACGCGGGACGGCGCCGTTCGTTCCCAAGGCCAAGCTCAGGCCTGGGTGCGGTCCAGAAGGGCCTTGAAGGCGGCGCGCGCATAGGCCCGCGCCCGTTCGTCGTCGAGCAGGCGTCTCTGCTCGGAATGGCCGAGGATGAAGCTCTTCATCTGGAAGGCGGCCTGCTCGGCCTCGGTCTCGGAGATCGGCGGATCGCGCAGGGCCAGGAACTCGGCCTTGAGCCGCGCGCGCCAGCGCTGGATCCGCATGCGCAGCAGGTCGCGCAAGGGCCCCGGCTGGTCGTCGAGCTCCACCGCCGCCTGGTTGATCAGGCAACCGCCAGCCGCGTTCTCGACCTCGGTCCAGTCGAGCCAGTTGTCGAACACCGCTTCCAGCCTCGGACGCCCGGGCGGCAGCTCGTCGGCATTGGCCCAGTTGAAGGCGAGGAAGCGGTCGAAGCCCTGGTCGAGGGCGGCCAGCTCCATGGCCTCCTTGGATTCGAAGTGCTTGAAGAGGCCACTCTTGGACAGACCCACGGCTTCCGCCACATCGCCCAGGCTGACGGCGCCGAACCCTCGGATGGCGGCCTGACGGCCGGTCTCGGCCACGATGCGGGCGCGCGTCGCTTCGCCCTTTCGCATGGACAACGGTCTCGCTCCTTCCCGAGCTTGACGAAAGTGACCGATCGTGCCTTTTTAGGTCATACAGTGACCGATCGTGCTTTTTTAGACATTTGGAGCGAGCAATGCAAATCCGACTTCTCCCCGTCGTGCTTGCCTTCAGCCTCTGCGCGCCGGCCGCGATCGCCGGTGGGTTCAGCGGCCAGGCCAAGCTCGAAACCCCCGTGACCCAGGCGACCTCCGCGTCCGTGAACGGCGTCGACTGGCGTTGCGACGGCGACACCTGCACCGGCAGCGCCGAACGCGTCTCGGGCGTGGATGGCTTCATGCGCGAGTGCCGCAAGGTCTCCGAGGCCCTTGGCCCGCTGGCGTCCTATTCCAGCAATGGCCGCGCCATGAGCGGGGCCAACCTCAACTCGTGCAACAGGCTGGCTGAATCCGGCCGGGCCAAGACCGTGGCGGCCAAGTAGGGCCGCAGATCAGCACCTCCGCTCACCTCCGGCTCCGGGGCCGGAGGGCCGGCAGGGGCGACGCACGGTCCGGCATGGACCGTCCCAGGGGCGCACCTTTCTCCGTCCCGGCGTCGTGTCTTCCGGGCTCCGGGTCTTTCCTCCCGTCAGGCCTGGAGCGGGCGGCTTCTGATCAGAAACCGTGGCGGACGAGCCAGTCCTCGACCGCGGCGATGGCGGTGGGCAAGAGGTCCTTCCGCGACGAATAGTAGTGATCGGCGTCCTTGATCTGGACGATCTCCTTGTCCTCCGACGCAACCGCATCATAGAGGCGCTGGGCGTGGCTCGGCGTGCAGGCGAGGTCGGCGGTGTTGTTGATCACCAGCACCGGACACGAGATGCGGCCGGCGTTGACGACCCCGTTGGCGCGGCTCTCGTCATAGCTCCATTGCGACAGCCAGGAACGCAGGGTGGTGAAGCGCCCCAGGCCCACGGGCCCGTCATTGACGATCTTCGGATCCCCCAGATAGCAGGTCCCCGGCGGCCGGTCGGACGGGTCTTGGGCGGGATCGGTCCAGCGCACGTCGCTCATGGTGCCGTAGACCACGAACGGGCGCTCGGCGTCCGGCTCGCCCGCGGCCTTGAGGTCGGCGAGGGTCTGCTTCACCCGGGCGGTGATGCGTCGGTTGCGGGCGATCTGGGCGGCGCGGAAGCGGGCGACGAATTCGTCGGAATAGGGCGGCTGGTTCGGGCAGGCCGGGTCGTAGATGTTGAGCTCGCGGTCCCGCTCGAACGGCTTTTCCTCATCGAGGATCGAAGGGTCCAGCCACTCGGTCATGGTCACGGAGCGGCTGATGTGGGCGGCCAGCAGCAGGATGGCGTCGGCGGGCTGCAGGCCCGCGCCTGCCAGGTCCAGCGGATCGCCCGAGGGCGTGTCGGTCAGCGTCGGATGCTCGGCCTGGTCCTGGTAGAACAGCGACAGCGAGCCGCCGCCGGACCAGCCGCCCAGCACCACCTTCTCATAGCCGAACCGCTGCTTCAGGTCGGCGATGCAGGCGCCCAGGTCGAGGACGCACTTCTCCATGATCAGGGCGGTGTCGTTCCCGCGGTAGCGCGGATTGCAATAGACGACGTGGCGGCCGGAGCGGGCCATGGCGTTGACCATCGGCAGGAAGGCCCCCCCGCCGACCGGGTGGCTGAACAGGATGACGGTCTTGCTGTCGCCGGTCTCCGGGCGGATGCGCATGCACTCGACGAACACCTGGCCGGTGGGTCCGCCATAGACCTCCTTCAGCTTGCTGGTGTCCGCATGGACGAAGCCATAGGGCTCGCGCACCACCGCCATCTCGACCTCCCTGACATGCGACCTTGCCCGATCGCCAATTCCTGACTACAAAATCAGGAAAGCTGATCAGAAAGTCAATTCGGTTGACGCAAGCCCGCATCGTCCCCCTCGGCAAGGGTGAACGCACCGCCCAGCGGATCCGCGAGGTCGCGCTCGAGCAGTTCTCGCGGCTGGGCTTCGAGCGGGTGACCATGGGCGGCATCGCCCAGGAGGCCGGGGTCAGCCAGGCGACCCTGCACTATCACTTCGAGGACAAGGACCAGCTCTGGCGGGCGGCCATGCTCGACCTGTCGGCGGTGATCGCCGAGGAGGAGCGCTTCCTCGCCGCCGCAAAGGACGCCGCGCCGCTGGACCAGCTGCGCATGGCCATGCGGCTGTTCATCGACCTGTCCTGGCGCCATCCCGCGCTCGGCCGCATCGTGGCCCTGGAGGGCATGGCCGGGGGCGAGCGCCTGGACTGGCTGAACGAGCACCTGATGGGCCGGCGCAACGACCGGCTGGTGCGGCTGGCCAGGGCCGCGATCGCGGCGGGCCAGTTGAAGCCGTTCCCGCCGGAGCACATCGTCATCACCCTGCAGGCCGCGGCCGTGGGGGTGATCAACCTGGCGCCTCTGATGCGCGCCGGCTTTCGTACAGATCCAGCCACGCCGGAGCACCGCGCGGCGCACGAACACATGATCCTCGACGCCCTTCTGAGCGGGCTTATCGTGGACGGGACCTAAGGGAGGAGCCCATGAGTCAGCAGCCGACAGGTATCCACCACCTGGCCTTCATGGCCGGGGACATCAAGAAGCACATCGCCTTCTTCAGCGAGGTCATGGGCTGTCCGCTCGTGGCGCTGTTCGACATGCACGGCGTGCCGGGCGCGATGCACGCCTTCCTGCGGATGAACGCGCACAGCTACTTCTCGATCGTGCAGATGCCCAAGGTGGACGAGATCCCCATCGAGCTCGGCAAGACCCATGCGGGGAGCGGCGGTCTGCCCAGCGCGCCGGGGACCCTGCAGCACCTGGCCTTCCGCGCGGACAGCGACGAAGACCTGATCGCCATGCGCGACCGGATCCGCAGCCACGGGATCAACGTCATCGGCCCGATCGACCATGGCATGTGCCGTTCGATCTATTTCGCCGGCCCCGACCAGATGACCCTGGAGGTCGCGACCTCGCATGAAGCCATCGACCCGGCCCTGTGGATCGACCCCGCCGTGCTGGCCAAGGCCGGGATCTCGGCCGACGAGGCCAAGCGGTTCAAGGCTCCGACCGCTTATGCCGGCCCGAGCCCGGTGCCGCAGCCGGCCTATGACCCGGCCCAGCCGCACATGGCCTATCCGAAGGAGGCCTACATGAAGATGCTGGCCGTCCCGGACGAGGTCCTGACCAAGAACGCCAGCTACACGGCGCCGCCGGTCGGCGAGCCAGTCTGAATTGGCGCGTCATCCCGGACGGCCCGAAGGGACGATCCGAGACCCAGGGGCGGTGCGTGCTCCCCTGGGTCCCGGCTCTCCGCTGCGCTTCGGCCGGGATGAGGTCAGGGCTTAGAACGACTTCCGGACCGAGATGAACGCTTGGCGCGGGGCGCCGGCCAGCAGGGTCTGGCTGTCGCCCGAATAGCCGAAGCCGTTCGAGCCGATGGTCGAGACGTACCGCTTGTCGAACAGGTTGGTGACGTTGGCCTGCACCTCCAGGCCCTTCAGCACGCCGTCGCCTTCGAACCGGTAGCCGGCCGACAGGTCCACGGTGGTGTAGCCCGGCACGGACTGGTCGTCGGTGTAGGTGAAGAAGCGCTTGGACGTGTAGTGGGCGCCCAGCTTGGCGAACCAGCCGTTCTGGTCGTAGGCGATCTCGGCGTTCAGCAGGTGCTTGGGCGTGTCGACCGTGGTCTTGCCCGCGATCCGCTGGGTGACCGCGCCGGTCGACGGGTCCTTCACGTCGTCGTCATAGGTGCTGTCGTTGTAGGCGTAGGAGCCGAACAGCGACCAGGCGTCGGTGATCTTCCAGGTGGCCGCGGTCTCGAAGCCCTTGGAGGTCACGCCGCCGGCATTGGCCAGGATGGTCGGGTTGCCGACGATGCCGGCGCCGGTCGAGGTGCCGATCAGGCGATTGTCGAACTTCACGTAATAGACCGCCGCGACCCCGGTGATGGCCGGGTTCGGGAAGCGGAAGCGCCAGCCGGCTTCGACCGTCTTGGAGGTTTCCGGCTCCAGCGTCAGGGTCTTGCCGCCGGCCAGCTTGGTCTTGCCGATGATCACGTCGAAGCCTGCCTGGTCGGTGGCGAAGGGCGACAGGCCGGTGTGAGCCGCGCCGAAGGCCCGCATGTTCTCGGTGTAGCCGGCGAACAACTCGTGGTCCTCATTGACCCGCCAGTTCACGCCGACCTGCGGCAGGAAGCCGTCGCTGGAGGTGATGGCGCCCGACAGCACCGGCGAGCCCTGGCGGGTGGAGGCCTTGTTCTCGACCCGTACGGCCTTGAAGCCGAAATTGACCTTCACCGCCTCGGTCACGGTCCAGACGTCCTGGATGTAGCCCTGCTCGGTGGTGGTGTTGAACGCGTACGCCCACTGGGTGGCGAACGGGTTGCTCATGAAGTGCAGGCTGTCGCGCTGCGGGCTGTCGAGGTTCAGCGCATAGAACCGACGGGCCTGCGAGAAGTCGTTGTCCTCGAGCCAGCCGCCGACGCTGATCACGTGGGCGCCCAGGGTCCAGTCGAGGTTCCCGATCACGCCGACCCGGTTGATCGTGTACTCGGTGGTCCGCACCGAGATCGGAGCGTTGTTGGTGGTCGCGCCCACGACGCCGTAGTTCGGCGACGGCACATAGGGCGTGAACCAGGTGCCCTGGCCCTGGTTGCGGTGCCCATAGACCTGGACGTTGAACTTGATCGCCTCGGACATCGGGCCCGCCAGGGCGAGGTTCCAGAGGTCGTCGGCGCGCAGGCCCGACGCGTTGAAATAGGCGTC
>CAMFHW010000028.1 GCA_945952175.1 uncultured Phenylobacterium sp.
GAGCAGGGGGAAGACGATCGTGGTCTGCAGGTCGGCGTAGCGGCGGGGGTCGAAATCCAGATAGCCCTTGGCCGCCACCGTGTGGTCGCCGCCCCGATAGGCGACGAAGGCGTGGCAGAATTCGTGGACCCCCACGGCCAGCACCCAGCCCAGCGCGACGAAGGCGAAGGTGAGGGGGCCGGTCCACTGTGGCGTCAGGGTGAGGGCGAGGGCGCTCGCCAGCCAGGCGAGCAGGATCCAGGGCGCCGGATTGCCCGCTTTTCGCGCCAGGGAAGGGATTTGCGGTGCGTCTTCCAAGCCGTTCATCCCCTGGCCACCTTGGCGACCTCACTATGGCCACGGAGTTGCGCAACTCAAGGCCGAGCGCCCTCGTGCCGGACGGAACAATGGCTATCATGATCGCCCTACGCCGCCGCCAGGACCCTGAATGACCGACGTCTTCGTCGCCGAGATCGACGGTCGCGCGCTCATCGCGCTGAACGCCGCGGGGCCTTCGGCCGCGCAGGCGGTGCTGGACGATCCCGCCGTACGCTTCGACCTTCAGTCCTTCCGCCGCGGCGACGGCAAGCCGATCTGGAACGGGAGCGATCCGCTCAGCCTGCGCGAGGCCCGGCCGCCGGAGCAGGCGCTGTGGGAGACCTCGTTCCGCGACGCCATCGCCGCCAGCGGCGTGCCCTATGACGACGCCATCGGCGAGACCTGGATCTGCTGGCTCGTCGCCGTCGCCCAGCGGGTGGACGGCTAGGCCGACCGCTTCTACGCCGCCAGGGCGACCCGAATCTGCTCCGCCACCTCGGCGGGCCGGCAGCGCCTCAGCGCCTCGTCCAGCACCACCCACTCGTAGGCGTCGTGCTCGTCGGACAGGACTATGCGGGCGTCGGGCCGGGCCTCGGCCTTGAACACCCGCCAATGGGGGGACCCCGCCTCGGTGAGCCGGAGCGGCAGGACGAGGCCTGTCTCTTCCAGCAGCTCCCTTTGGGCGCACAGACCTACAGGTTCGCTGGGGAGGCGCGAACCTGAGGGCGGGGTCCAGGTCCAGTCGCCGACGTCGGAGGGCTCGTCGTGGGGCGCTGGACCGGTGGAGACGCGCCGCAGGATCAGGAGCTCAAGGCCTCCCGGTCCGCGGCGATGGACGACGACGGCGGCGCCGAACGGGGGCTCCTGGGCCATGGGGCGACCGTCATAGGTGTGGGTCAGGGGCGCGCCGTTCATCGGGCGGGCTCCACGATCAGCGGCAGGCCGCCCTGCGGGCGCAGCGCCACGTCGGCGCAGGGGGCGACCGTGTGGCCGACCACCGGGCGGAAGTGGAACCGGGCCAGCCAGTGCGACAGCAGGATCAGCCCCTCGGCCTCGGCGAAGCCCATGCCGATGCAGATGCGCGGGCCCGCGCCGAACGGGATGTACTGGTAGCGGTGATGCTGGGCCTTGGCCTCGGGGTCGAAGTTCTCCGGATTGAACAGGTCCGGCTCCTCCCACAACGCGCGGTGGCGGTGCAGCACCCAGGGCCAGATGGTGACCGTCTCGCCCTTGCGGACCGGATGGCCGCAGACCTCGTCGTCCTCGATCGCCTCGCGGTCGATGCGGTGGACGGGCGGATAGAGCCGCAGCGTCTCCTCCCACACCATCTTCAGATAGGGCAGGCGGGACAGGACTTCGGCGGGCCCCGCGCCGCTCGCCCAGGCCTCGGCCGCCTCCTCGTGCGCCCACTGCTGGGCCTGGCGGTCGCGGCTGAGCAGGTAGAGCGCCCAGGCCACGGCGTTGGCGGTGGTCTCGTGCCCGGCCACGAAGAAGGTCATGGCGTTGTCCAGGGTGAGCTGGATCGCTTCGGCCCGCGGCCGCTCCTTCAGGAAGCCGGTATAGAGCCGGGTGATGAAGTCCTCCGGCGGGTCGGGCTCGTCGGCGCGGCGGTGGATGAAGGCGCTCATCCGGTCGATCAGGATGCGGCGCGCCCACCGCGCGCGGCGCTGGGCCGGGCCGCCGTCCAGCGCCTCCAGCCCCAGCAGCAGGCCCAGCCGCACCTCGACGCTGCCGGACAGGAATTCACGCACGTGGCTCGCGGTCTCTTCGAAGCTCAGCTCCGACTGGCCGGAGAACAAGGCCTGGTCGATCACCTCCAGCGTGGTGCGGGTCGCCGCCTCGGCGACGTCGACGCAGTCGCTGTCAGCGGCGGCCCAGCGGTCGGCCCAGCGGTCGGCCGTGGCCCGGGCGCGCTCGGCGAACAGCGGCGCGAAGGCGGCGACCGCATGGGGCGCGAAGGCCCGCGCCATCAGCCGGCGCTGGCCCTTCCAGGACTCGCCCTCGGCGTTCAGCAGGCTCTCGCCGATCATCGGGCGGAACACGCGGCGCACCAGGCCCGGCCGGCGGTAGTTGGCGGCGTTGTCGAGCAGGACGTGCTTGATGGCCTCCGGGTCGCTGACCCCATGGAAGACCAGGTGCAGGAACCGCAGGCGGCGATAGGGCTCGTCGAAGGCGGTCTTCGGGATGGCGACCAGCGGGTTCTTCGCCGCCGCCCCGGTCATCAGGGCCAGGAAGCCCGGCTCGTGGTCGAGCTGTGGGGGGGCGGCGGGTCGGAACCGCGGCGCGGGGGCGATCGGGGCGAGGTCTTCGTAGCGGAGGTCGGTCATGGCGTGTCTTGGGCGTTGGGCTCGCTGGCGACGCCTGCAGCATGTGGAAAATGTTGCATTGCACCAAACGATATAACCGTGGTTTCCTTGTGAGCTGACATCACAGGGGGAGTGGTCGATGGAGAGGCGCGTCATGCCGCCGCTCACGGCGCTTAGGGCCTTCGAGGCCTTCGCCCGGCGCGGGCGCATGACGCTCGCCGCCGACGAGCTCTGCGTCACCCACGGCGCCATCAGCCGCCAGATCCGCAGCCTTGAGGAGGCGGTGGGCCTGGAGCTCACCGAGGGACCGCGCCATAAGCTCAAGCTCACCGAGGCGGGCGAGCGCCTGGCGGCGGCCCTCTCCGGCGCCTTCGACCAGGTCGAGCGCGCGCTCACCGAGCTGAAGTCGACCGAGCATGTGGAGCTGCACCTCTCCTGCGTCGGCACGCTGGCGATCCGCTGGCTGATCCCGCGCCTGCCGGCCTTCCACGCCCGCCACCCGGCGGTGCGGGTCAAGGTGACGGAATCCTACGCCTCGGTGGATTTCGCCCGCGAGCGGTTCGATGCGGCGATCCGCGTGGCCGAGACCGCTCCCATCGTCGGCGCAGAGGCGGTGGCCTTCCTGGAGAACTTCCACGGCCCGGTGGTCGCCCCGCACCTGGTCGGCAAGGGCCCGACGGGCCTGGAGGGCCTCACGCGGCTGACCACCGGCACCCGCCAGACCGCCTGGTCGGAGTGGGAGGCCCATTCCGGCGTCACCCTGCCGGCGCCGCCGGAGACCCAGGAGTTCGAGCACATCTTCTACACGCTCGAAGCCGCCGCCGCGGGCCTCGGCGTGGGCTTGAGCCCCTGGGTCTATGTGGCGGGCGACATCGCCGCCGGCCGCCTGGCCGCCCCGCTGGGCTTCGCCCCCACGCCCTCGCGCTTCTGGTTCCTCACCCCGGCCGGCGGCGGCAAGCCCGCCGTCGCCGCCTTCCGCGACTGGGTCATCGAGGAGGCCGCCAAGGTCCCGGTCCCCAGGGGCGTCGTGGCGCGGGCTTAGCTCCGCTCGTCCTGCGTCAGCGCGCGGACCAGGGCCTCGTCCTCCTGCGCCGACAACGGCCGCAGCTTGGCCTGGCCGCGATCAGAGCGCGCCGAAGCGGGCCAGGACGTTGCGGGTGATGCGGCCGATGAACGGGTCGGCCAGGCCGTGAGCCCACTCGGTGGTCCCGCCGTTGAACACCTGGCCCTTGCCGCGCGCGAAGGCGGCCATCACTGCGTGGCCGCGGATCAGCCGCGCGTCGGTCTCGGGGCTGGGGTCGAGGCCGAAGGCGTCCCGGGCGATCACGTCCAGCTTCTCCGGCGGGATCAGCGGCGGATAGGGCGCGTCGGGGTCCTCGCCGAACGCGCAGGGCGCCAGGGCGATGATCTCCAGACCCGCCGGGACCCCGAGCTCGGCCACCGGCGTCGGCAGGCCGTCGGCCCCGAACTGGAAGCGGCAGCCGTCGTTCTCGTAGCCCAGGAACGGGATCTCGCCTCCGATCACGTCGCCATAATAGAGGTCGCAGCCCGACAGCGCCCAGTGGCGGTGGTCGTAGACCGTGTAGCCGGCCTGGCCGCGGGCCACGCAATTGCCCAGCCGGTGATAGCCGCCGAACAGGAAGGAGAGGCCGAGGATCTCCGCCTCCGGCCGCCCGAACGCGCGATGCGACCACAGGTGCGTGGCCTGGCCCGGATCGGCTTTGGCGACGGGATCGGCCTCGAAGCCGTTCCACTTGTGGCAGACATAGGTCGCGCCCTGGTCCTCGAACCGCACCTTCCAGAAGCCGGTGTTGCCGGAGAACACCGCTAGGTTCCCGCCGCCGTCCACGAACCGCTCGATCTCGTCGCGCTGCGCTCCGCTCCAGTATTCGCTGTGGCCCACCAGGATCGCGCAGGCGTAGCCGCTGAGCGCGCCCGGCGTCTCCAGGTCCGCATCGATCAGATAGTCCAGCGCGATCCCCTCGGCCTCGGCCCAGGCCACGAACGCGTGCTCCCACTTGTTCAGGAACCCGGCCGAGCGGTCATAGGGCGACAGTTCGCGCCGCCGCGGCCAGGCCGGGTCGCCGGCGAAGGCCCGTTCCTCGAAGCCCCGCGGCCGCAGGTTCACCAGTCGGGGCACGTCCGCCGGCGCCGCCACCAGCATCTGCGGGAAGGGCCTCTTGGTCGACAGCACCCCGATCGCGCCGGCCATGGCGGTCGGCAGGTCGGCCTCGCGGCTCATCAGGGCGGTGACGTCGCAATAGGCGTTGGCCCCACCCCACCAGTTGTAGGCGTGATAGGTGTTGGTCGCGAGCACCAGCACCGCCTTGGCGCGCGGTTCGGCCGCCTTCACCACCACGAAATGGTTGGCCGTCTCGCCGGCCGCGTCGGTCAGCGCGATGTCGTAATAGCCGCCCGCCCAGTCCGCTCCGATCGCGAGCTCCAGGGCCACGGGCCAGCCGCAGCCGTCGCGGTCGACATTCGGAGGAACGGGACGGTCCCCCACCGCCACGCCCTCGCGGACCAGCACCGTCTCGCGGCCGCGCCCCACCCGCGCCACCTCCAGCCGGCAGGGCCCGTTCGAGGCCGAGGCGTGCAGGGCCACGACCTCCTCCGGCCGGGCGCTCAGGCGGTCCGTGTAGCAGGCGATCATGGGCGCTCTCCGGGGTGTCAGGAGAGAATAGCGATGACTAGCGAACTGGCAATGGCGCAAGACGCACCACCGCCGCCGTCATCCTAGGCCTTGTGCCTAGGACCCCTCTATCGGCTTCAACAGAGTCAGGGCGCGCGCGTCGAGGCTGCGGCCACGTCATCCGACTCCGCCGGATCGTCGACAGGGGTCCTAGGCACAAGGCCTAGGATGACGGAGTGGAGGAGGCGATCACCCCCCGAACTTCTCCATGTCCGCGTCGGACACGTCGTAATTGCCGTAGACGTGCTGGACGTCGTCATCGTCTTCCAACGCGTCGATCATCTTCATCAGGGTCGCCACCGCATCGCCCTCGACGGGGGTCAGGGTCTTGGGCCGCCAGACCACCTTGGTCGTCTTGGCCTCCCCGAGCGTCGCCTCCAGCGCGGTCGCCACCTCGTTCAGGCTGTCGAAGGCGGTGTAGATGGTGTGGCCGTCCTCGTCGGACTCAACGTCCTCGGCGCCGGCCTCCAGCGCCGCCTCCATCACCTTGTCCTCGGAGCCGGCCGAGGCGGGATAGGTCACCTCGCCCATCCGGTCGAACATGAACGAGACCGAGCCGGTTTCGCCCAGGTTGCCGCCGTTCTTGGCGAAGATGGAGCGGACATTGCCCGCCGCGCGATTGCGGTTGTCGGTCAGGATCTCGACGATCACGCCGACCCCGCCGGGGCCGAAGCCCTCGTAGCGGATGTCCTCGTACGACTCCGCGTCGCCGCCGATCGCCTTCTTGATCGCGCGGTCGATGTTGTCCTTGGGCATGGACTCGGCCTTGGCGTTGTTCACGGCCAGGCGCAGGCGCGGGTTCATGTTGGGGTCGGGCATGCCCGACTTGGCGGCCACGGTGATCTCCCGCGACAGCTTGGAGAACAGCTTCGACCGCACCGCGTCGGCGCGGCCCTTGCGGTGCATGATGTTCTTGAACTTTGAGTGTCCGGCCATGGGTCTCTGCTGGCGGTTTTGTGACGGAGCGCGCTTTTAGCCTCAGGCCGCGCGGATGGCCAGATGGGGCGGAACCTCCGCCGTCGCAGCGGGTTCGACGGACACCACCGTCCTTGGAGACTTCCCATGGCCGACGCCGCCTATGACGTGCTCAGCGAGCCGCCCGACGAACCCGTGATCCGCTGGATGGACGCCGCCCCCACCACCTTCAGCCCGACCGCGCTCGCCACCGCAACCATCGGCGCCTTCGCCCTCGGCGCGGCGGCCGCGCTCGCCGCCATGATCGTGATCCGCCTGCTGCGGGGCGGGGAGGAGATCGAGGGATAGGCGGCCCAATACCGCTCATCCCGGCGAATGCCGGGACCCAGATGAAAAAGCTCAGAGGCTGGTTCTAGTGGCGCCGCGCCTTTCCTGTTGACGTCGCGCCATAGGATCTGGGTCCCGGCATTCGCCGGGACGAGCGGGCAGGGGTCAGCTCCCGAACTCCCCCGCCACGAACCGGTCGCGCAGGACGAATTTCTGAATCTTGCCGGATCCCGTCAGCGGCCATTCGCCGATCTCGATCCATTGGGCGGGGGTCTTCTGCGGCGCGATCCGCTCGCGGCAGTGGAGCTTCAGCGCCTCGGGATCGAGCCGCGCGCCGGGCGCCAGCCGCACGAAGCAGATCGGGATCTCGCCCCAGCGGGCATCGGGTGCGCCCACCACCGCGACCTCGGCCACGTCGGGGTGTTCCAGCAGCACGTTCTCGATCTCGGCGGGAAACAGGTTCTCGCCGCCGCGGATGATCATCTCCTTCACGCGGCCCGTGACGCGGACGAACCCGCGCGTATCCAGGGTCCCGAGGTCGCCGGTGTGCAGCCAGCCCTCGGCGTCGATCGCCTTCGCCGTGGCCTCTGGGTTGTCGTTGTAGCCCAGCATGGTCGTCGGCCCGCGCGCGCAGATCTCCCCCACCGCGTCCACCGGCAGGACCGCGCCGCTCGCCGGATCGCGGATCGACAGCTCGGTCTGTGGATAGGGCTGGCCTACCGTCCCGCAGCGATCCTCGAAACTGTCCGCCAGCCCGTTCATGCTCACCAGGCCGGAGAACTCGGTCTGGCCATAGACGATGTGGAAGGTGCAGCCGAAGGCCCCGACGACCGCGCGCACGATCTCCGGCGGCGTCATCGACCCGCCGCCGACCGCGACCCGCACCGAGCCGACCTCGCGCGGCCGCGCCTTCTGGGCCTCCAGCAGGCCGACCAGCATGGTCGGCACGCCGAGGATCATCTCCACCTTTTCGGCCTCGACGAGGTCCAGCATCCGGCCGGGGTCGAACAGCCGCGCCAGGATCATCCGCCCGCCGGTCTGCACTGCCCCCAGGGTGGCCAGCACGCATCCGGCGACGTGGAACATCGGCATGAAGTTCAGCGCCGTCTCGCCGGGCCGCGCCCCCAGCCGCCGCGCATAGAACCGGCCGTTGTTGGTCAGGCCGCGATGGTGCAGCACCGCGCCCTTGGGAAACCCCGTCGTGCCCGAGGTGTACTGGATCATCGCCGCATCGCCCGGCGCGACCTGCGGCAGGTCGCCGGCCTCGTCCGCGCCGGCGAACAGGGCGGCGTGATCCTCCAGGTCGACGATCTCGCGCAGGCCCGGCGCGTCCTTGCCCACCTCGGCGGCGATCTGCGCCATCGGGTTCCCGCGATATTCGCGCACGATGAACAGGCCCGCGGCCCGCGACTGCTCCACCACGAAGGCGAGTTCGCGCGGCCGATAAGCGGGGTTGGCGGTCACCAGGGTCAGCCCCGCCAGGCCGGCGGCGTATTGCAGCAGCACCCATTCCGGCGCGTTCGGCGCCCAGACGCAGATCCGCTCGCCAGGGCGGTAGCGGGCGAGCAGGGCTCCGGCCAGCCGTTCGGCCTCGGCCAACAGGGCGGCGTAGGTCCAGCGCCGCCCGAGCGTCCCCGTCCCATCGGCCTCGACCAGGGCCTCGGCGTCCGGCGTCCGCGCCGCCTGGGCGCGCAGCACCCCGCCGACCGTGGTCTCCAGCACCGGCTCGTCCGCCTGGGCCGGAAGATAGGATTCGCTGAGCTGGACCCGGTACATGCCTGCGCCCCTCGAGCAGATGCCCCCTGGGCGCAAGCGTAACCGTGTTATGGCGAAGTGTGGAAGCCCGGAGGGCCTTGCGGCGCCTCTTCCTCCCCCGAGGAGCGGAGCGAAACGGGGGAGGGGGACCGCCGACAGGCGGTGGAGGGGGCGGTCTCAAGCTCAGCGCCCGGTCTCGCCCCTTCCACCACGCCTTCGGCGCGGTCCCCCTCCCCCGCTGCGCAGGGGAGGAAGGAGGGCTTGGCGCTCAGCTCACCGGCTCGCAGTCGATGCGTTGCATCGCGCCGCCGGCGAGGCGGTAGATGGCGTCCTGGGGCACGTCGAGCTGCATGGCGTCATGGGCCGACAGCCCGGCATAGAGCGCGCGCAGCACGCGGCTGGTCACCCCATGGCAGACGGCGATCACCTTGCGCTCGGGCTCCGGCGGCAGCTCGCCCAGCCAGGCGCCGATCCGCGCGGCCATCTGCTCATAGGTCTCGCCGCCCGGGGCGTGGAAGAACCACTGGCGGGACTTGAACAGCTCGGGATGCTCGGCCTCGACCTCGGTCACGAGCCGACCCTCCCATTCGCCCATCGTCACCTCGATCAGCCGCCGGTCGGTCTCGATCGGCAGGCCCAGCGCCGCGCCCGCGGCCTTGGCGGTCTGCTGGGCGCGGCCGAGCGGGCTGGCGACGATCCGCCAGCCCGTCGGATCCGGGATCAGACCACGCAGCAGGACGCCCATGGCGGCCGCCTGCTGCACGCCGCGCGCGTTCAACGGGGTGTCCATGTGGCCCTGCATCCGCCGCTCGGCGTTGAAGGCCGTCTGGCCGTGGCGCAGGAGGTAGATCACCGCTTGCGGCGCACCACCGGGTGGCTGCTCGACAGGCCGCCGTCGACCACGACCGCCTGGCCGTTGACATAGGAGCTGTCGTCGCTGGCCAGGAACAGGCCGGCATGGGCGATCTCGCTCGGCACGCCGCCGCGGGTCAGCGGGTTCAGCTGGCCGATCTTGTCCTCGTTGCCGCGGGCCCGCGCGCCGTCGAAGATCGGCTGGGTCATGCCGGTCTCGATCAGGCCGGGGCAGATGCAGTTCACCCGCACGCCGGTGCCGTAGAACTCGTTGGCCGAGGTGGTGGCCAGGTTGATCACCCCGGCCTTGGAGGCGGAGTAGGGCATGCCGCCCGCGCCGGAGCGGATGCCAGCCACCGAGGCGGTCATGATGATCGAGCCCTTGCCCTTCGGGATCATCACCTTGGAGGCGTGCTTCACGGCCAGGAACGGGCCGATCAGGTTGACCCGCAGGATCTCGGCCCAGAACGCCGCGTCCATCTCTTCCATCGGCGTCCAGCCGCCGCTGATCCCGGCATTGGCCCAGATCACGTCCAGCCCGCCCAGGTCCTTCACGGCCTTTTCGACCAGGCCCGCGACGAAGGCCTCGTCACCCGCGTCGCCGGTGACCGAGACGGCCTTGCCGCCCGCGCCGGTGACCAGCTTGGCGGTCTCGTGGACGCTGTCCATCTTGTCGGCGATCAGCAGGCTCGCGCCCTCGGCGGCGAACAGCTGGGCGCTGGCCCGGCCGATGCCCGAACCCGCGCCGGTGATGACGGCGATCTTGCCGGAAAGACGTCCCATGAATGCTTCCTTCGTGCTTTGAGTTCAGTTGGCGCGCGACGCCGCGGCCGTGATGGCGTCGACGAAGATGTCGTAGAGGGCCGGCGGCAGGTCGTGGCCCATGCCCGGGATCACCCGCAGCTCTGCGCCGGGGATCGCCTTTGCGGTCGCCTCGCCGCCCACCACCTGCACCAGCGGATCGTCGGCGCCGTGCAGCACCATGGCCGGAACCTTGAGCTTGCCGAGCCGCTCGGTGCGGTCGCCGTCGCCGCGGATCGCCGCCATCTGCCGGGCCGAGCCGGTCGGATTGAAGGCGCGCTTGTGCTCGGCGATGGCCCGCCCGCGCAGGGCGCCCGCCGGCCACGGATAGGCCGGGCTGCCGATGATCTCGGCGCTCTTCACCACCTGGGCCAGATAGGCCTCGTAGTCCTTGGCCGGGTCGGGCGGGGCGAGCGTCAGGGTCGCGCCGGCCTCCGGCGTCGGGTCCAGCGTGCCCGGCGCGCCGGTCGCCGACATGATCGAGGTCATCGACAGCACCCGGTCCGGATGATTGATCGCCACCGCCTGGGTGATCATCCCGCCCATCGAGACGCCCGCCACGTGCGCCTGCTTCACGCCCGCCGCGTCCAGCACGGCGGCCGCGTCGGCGGCCATGTCGTCGAGGCTGTAGGCCTCGCCCGGCTGGAACCAGGTCGACTTGCCGGTGTCGCGGTTGTCGAAGCGGATGGCGCGGTAGCCCCTGGCGACCAGCTTCTCGCAGAACGCCTCCGGCCAGCGGGTCATCTGCGAGCCCAGCCCGTTGATCAGCAGGATGGTGGGATCGGCCGGATCGCCGAAGCTCTCATACTCGATCTCGACGGCGCCGTTCCTGGCCCTGGGCATGTCAGCCTCCCTCCCTCTGGTTCCTCCCCCGTTGGGGGAGGTGGATCGGCGCGGAGCGCCGAGACGGAGGGGGTTGAAGCCCACAATCGGCGGACGTCAGCCCCCTCAGTCAGTCGCGGCTCGCGACTGACAGCTCCCCCAACGGGGGAGCAATTTCAGCTTACGGCGCCATCACCACGCGGCCCACCGCCGCACGGCTCTCGATATAGGCGTGCGCGCCGGCGGCGTCGGACAGCGGGAAGACCTTGTCGATCACCACCTCGAGCTCGCCCTTGGCCGCGTCGTCGATCAGCTGCTGGATGTTGTCGTGCACCCGGTCGGTCATGATCTCGGCGCCCAGGAACACGCCGCTCAGCGAGCGATTGCCGCCCATCATCGAGCCCACGTCGACCCGCATCGGCTCGCGCCCGGCGGCGCCCACCATCGAGACCCGGCCGCGATAGGCCAGGCTGTTGATCGAGCCCTGCAGGGTGGAGCCGCCGACGCTGTCGACCACGACATTGGCGCCCTTGTTGTCGGTCAGGCGCATGACCTCCTTCGGCACCTCGTGGGTCTTGTAGTTGATCCCGTGGTCGAGCCCGAGGCGCTTCAGCTTCTCCAGCCGCTCGTCCGACGAGGCGGTGGCCAGGATCAGGCCCGCGCCCGCCCGCTTGGCCAGCTGGATCGCCGCCACGCCCACGCCCGAGGCGCCGGCCTGGACCAGCACGGTCTCGCCGGCCTTCATGCGGCCGAACTCGAACAGGCAGTCGTGCGCCGTGCCGAAGGTCACCGGGATCGCCGCGGCCTTCTTGACGTCATAGCCGTCCGGAATGACCCAGCAGTTGCGGGCCGGCACGCTGCGCAGGGCCGCGTGGCTGCCGAAATTGTTGACGGTGGCGACCTTCTGGCCGACCCGCAGGTGCTCGACCTCGGCGCCCACCTCGACGATCTCGCCGGCGGCCTGGTAGCCCACGATGTGCGGCCGGGTGACCAGGGCCCCGCCGAAGCGGTTCAGGGTGTCGCCGCCCTCGATGGCGATCGCCTCGACCTTGATGATCACACCCTTGGGGTGGAGCTGCGGGTCCGGAACGTCCTCGTACTTCAGGACCTCGGGACCGCCGTTCTCGTAATAGACCGCCGCCTTCATGAGCTTCCTCTCCAATCAATCAAACAATTGTTTGGAAGACGACTTGTCACGCCCCAGGATCGCGGGCAAGCCCCGCCGGCGACAAAAGGTGACGTGAGGGGAGGAGGCGGCCATGCAGCTCGCCAAGCCGAGGGTGGATATCGGGCTCTCGACCAACGACATCGGCCCGATGCTGGCCTTCTGGCAGGGGCCGGCGGGCGTGCCGTTCGACCACCTGCTGCCGATCCGCAAGGGCCATGACCAGCACCGCCACGACGCCAACGGCTCGGTGCTGAAGATCAACCACAACTCAGCCCCCCTGCCCGACGCCCCGCCCAGCGGCTATCGCGAGCTGATCCTGGCCCGCGACGGCGTGACCGCACCCACGCCGCTGGCCGATCCGGAGGGCAATCGCGTCACCCTGGTCCCGCCGGGCTGGAAGGGGATCGGCCAGGCCGGGATCCGGGTCGCCGTCCGCGACCTCGAGGCCCACCGCCGCTTCTATGTCGACGCGCTGGGCCTGACCGAGGAGCCCTGGGACGGCGGGGCCGCCTTCCGCGCCGGCGAGACCCTGCTGATCGTCGAGGCGTCGCCCGACGCCCCGTCCGACGCCGGCATGCAAGGCAAGGGCTGGCGCTACATCACCTTCCAGGTCTTCAAGGTCGACGAGGTCCACGCCGCGGTCCTCGCCAAGGGCGGCCGTGAAGCCCTGGCGCCCGTCACCCTCGGGACCACCGCCCGCATCTCCATGGTCCGCGACCCGGACGGCAACTGGATCGAGCTCTCCCAGCGCGCCTCCATCGTGGGATCGCTCGACTGACGACACGCGTTCCGCTGGTGCGAGGCTTGCACTTCGCGGTGTGCGATGTCGAATAGCCTCCCACAACGGCGCAAATCCCAGGACGAATCCACCCCCATGGATGACGCCCACATCGCCCTCGTGATCGAGGCGCTGCATCAGGTCGCCGCCGACCCGGATCGCTGGTCGCAGCTCTTGGACGCGCTCGCCGAGGCGCCGCCCCTCGAGGGGGTCCCGCAGGCCGCCGTCGAAGGCCTCGCCCAGTCGCAGGCCATCGCCCGCCTGGCCGCCGCCGGCGAGCCGGCCGCCGCCCAGGCCCCGGTCGGCTGGGTCATGCTCTCGGAGCGCCGCCGCGTCGCCGCCGCCAACGACGCCGCCCACGCGATCATGGCCCGCGGCCTCGGCGCGCTCACCCTCGGCGACGCCCCCCGCTTCCTCGATCCCGCCAATGACGAGGCGCTTGACCGCGCGCTTGGCCAGGCCCGCACCGCCGCCCAGACCATCCTGAAGCTGGAGCGCGAGGGCGAGGAGGGGCCGTGCTTCGCCTATGTGGTCCCCGCCCACGCCCTGCCCGAGGCCGGCCCGGCCGACGCCCGCGGCTTCGCCCTGGTCTTCCCGGCGGTGGCCGAGACCTCGCGCCTGTGGGCTTCGCTGCGCGACAGCTTCGGCCTGACCCCCGCCGAGATCCGCCTGGCCGCCCGCCTGCGCGACGGCAAGACCCTGAAGGACGCCGCCGACGAGCTCGATGTCTCGATCAACACCGTGCGCAACCAGCTGCGCGCCGTCTTCGACAAGATGGGCCTGAAGCGCCAGAGCGACCTGGTCCGCGCGCTTTCCGAGCTCGCCCAGGTGGCCGGCGCCATCGAGCCTCGCCCCGCGTCGGCGCCCACCGACGGCCCGCCGGTGCTCAGCCTTCGCCTGCCCGACGGCCGGGCGCTCGCCTATCGCGACGACGGCGACCCCGCCGGCCATCCGGTGCTGTTCTTCCACGAGGGCCTGGGCTCCAGCCTGATGCTCCCAGGCGCCGGCGCGCTCTGCCGCGAGCTCGGCCTGCGCATGATCGCCGTCGAGCGGCCGGGCTTCGGCCAATCCGATCCGCATCCGGACTACAGCTTCGACGCCGTGGCCGACGACGTCGTCGTCCTTGCCGACCGGCTCGGCCTCTCCGAGGTCAGCCTCTGCGGCGTGCTCTCCGGCGCGCCCTCGGCGATCCAGACCGCCGTCCGCCTTGGCCCGCGCGCCCGGCGTGTCCTGCTGCTGTCCGGCCGCCCGCCGCGCCCCACGGTGCGCGCCGGCGACCTGATGACCCGCTTCCGCCAGCGCTTCGAGACCCATCCCTGGGTGGTCGAGACCTTCTTCGGCATCCTGCGCCTGCGGCTGAACTCGCCGGACACCCAGAAGCTGGTTGCGGCCAACACCTCGCTTTCGGCCGGCGACCGCGCCTTCCTGGCCGCCAATCCCTGGGCCATCGACTTCATCGCCGACTATGTCCGCGAATGCCTGGCCCGCACCGCCCGCGGCGTCGCCGACGAGTTCCGCGCCTTCCGGCGCTCGGGCAACCTCACCGCCGCCGACCTCGCCTGTCCGCTCGACGTCTGGCATGGCGAGGAGGACGCCTTCGCCCCTCTGTCCGACCTGCTCGACTATCTGGGCGACCGCCCGCGCGAGGTGCGCGCCTTCGCGGGCATCGGCCATATGTTGACCCTGCAGCGCTGGGACGAGGTGCTCCGCCACCTGGCGGCGCGTTAACCCGCTCTTAACTTTCCGGAATTCGTCGCAACTTTTCCAAACATCTAGTCCGTTTGGATCATGCGGTCGGACGGCCTCCCGTGGCTTCATCCTGGCGACAAGGGCGTCGGGACACCTTCATGCGAACGGGTCTTCTCATCACGGCCGCCCTGGCTGCGCTCTCCGGCGCGGGCCAGGCCCTGGGCCAGAGCGACCCCTTCGGCGCGCTCTATGGCGCCCAGGCTGCGCCGTCGAAGACCGGTTCGACCAAGGCCAGCGGCGCCGTGGGCTTGTCCTATGCGGGTCACAACACCGGCGGGATGACCACCAGCCTGGCCCAGATCGACATGCTGCCCAAGACCGCCGCGCCGCTGGCGCCGGTCTTCAACGGCTATGGCGAGAAGAACCTGAAGCTCCGGCCCAAGGTGGCCATCGGCTCCTACGGCTTCGCCTTCACCCAGGCCATGAGCGCCACCGCCACCGCCCTGGGCCGCGGTTCCGACATCACCCCGCGCCGCACGTCCATCGAACTGAAGCTCTCCGGCTTCTCCGACAAGCTCGGCCAGGATCTCGCCGACGAGGCGTACAAGGACCTCGCCGCCCGCCTGGCCGCCGCCGGCTTCGACGTGGTCCCCGCCGACCAGGTGGTCGCCGCGAGCAGCTACCAGGCGCTCAACACCTATCCGGGCCCGTTCGTGATCGAAGGCGCCCAGGTCTCGACCAAGCGGGTCTATGGCCGCAGCGGCGGGCCGCTGGTGAAGGGCTTCGCCTTCGAGAGCGGCATGGCCTCGATCCAGCCCGGCAACAATATCGGCCTCGGCAAGGTCAGCCAGGAACTCGACGCCGTCGTCCTGCTGCCGCGCCTGCTGGTCGACTTCGCCCGGCTCGAATCCTCGGGGCGCTCCAACTACACGGCCTCGGCCAATGTCGGCGCCGAACTGCGCTTCCGCATCAACGAGGCCTCCCGCGCCGACTTCGTCGCCGGCAACGACCGCGGCGGCTCCATGCCCGGCGGCTGGGGCCTGAAGTCCGGCACGGGCACGGACGAGGCCTTCGCCGTGATGAACCAGGTGGAGGACCGGTCGGATTCGGTCGGTCTGCACAACGCCATGGCCATGGCCGGCATGGGCTCGGTCTACCGCCAGAGCGTCACCTACGACGTGGCCATTTCGCAGGCCCGCTACGCCACCTTGGCGCGGGCCGCCTACCAGGGCTTCAACGCCGCGCTCGTCGCCCAGATCCGCGCGGCCAAGGGGTCTTGAGCATGAGTTCTTTGGGGGGACTACAGATGAAACGCGTACTGGCCGCCGCGGCGGCCCTGATGATGACGGCCTCGGCCTCGACCACCGCCTTCGCGGAGGAGACGCCCTACCAGGTCCTGCGCACCGGCGACCGGGAGATGAGCTGCGAGGCCCTGGCCTCGGAGTCCAACGGCCTCAACGCCAAGCTGATGGCCGACCAGCAGGCGGCCTCCAAGAAGGCCCAGCGCTCCTCGACCGGCCGCGGCCTGATGGGTGGCTTGGCCGGCGGCGTGCTCGGCGGCGCGGCCCGCTACGGCCTGGCCCGCGGCATGATCGGCGGGGCGTTCAGCCCGGCTTTGGCCCAGGGCCTGGTGGCGGTCTCCGACTCCACCTCGCAGGCGGTCGGCCAGGCCGTGGCCAACGGCGGCGGCGACGCCCCGGCGGCCAGTGTCACGCCCGAGCAGCAGCGCATGAACCACCTGTTGTCGCTCTACAAGGAGAAGGGCTGCTGGGCCCCGATCCGACGAGTTCCTGGGGGGGTGCGCGCACCGGGGTCCCGGCTGGCTTGGGGGGGTTCGGCTGGGGTCCTGGAA
>CAMFHW010000029.1 GCA_945952175.1 uncultured Phenylobacterium sp.
ATCCTGGCCTCGCCAGCCGACGAGACGCCGTCGGATCCCGTCGACGCCGCCCCCGACGAGATGGATATCGCCATCTGCGTCGACCGCCTCCAGAACGTCGCCGAGCTTCCGGTCCGCCGCGTCGCGCGATCCTGGGCGGGCCTGCGCACCTTCGCCCCCGACCGCGTGCCGGTCTTCGGCTACGACCCGCGCGCCGAAGGCTTCTTCTGGTATGCGGGCCAGGGCGGCTACGGCATGCAGATCGCGCCCGCCGCCGCCCGCCTCGGCGCCGCCCTGGCGCTCGGCCAGCCCGTCCCCGACGACATCGCCCGCCACGGCCTCACGGCGGAGGAAGTCTCGCCCGCGCGCTTCGGCTAATCTTCCTCCCCTGCGCAGCGGGGGAGGAAAAGGTCGGCCGAAAACCGCTGGCGTTTCGTCACCCAAATCGACCATCTTCCGCCCGCACCACAAAAGGGAAGGGCGCTCCATGGCGATTTCACTCTACGAGGTCAGTGTCACCTCGTTCCTGCAGACGGTCGGCGGCGTGGCCGGCTATCTCGACCGCGGCCTGTCGCACTTCCAGGACAACAACATCGACCCGGAAGAGATCGTCGCGACCCGGCTGTTCCCGGACATGCTGCCCTTCTGGTTCCAGATCGGTTCGGTGGTCCACCACTCGATCGACGCCATCGACGCCTGCAAGGCCGGCGTCTTCTCGCCGGGCGGGCCCCAGCCGCCACTGACCTATGCCGACCTGCAGCGCCTGGTCGCCGACGCCCATACCAGGCTCAAGGCGATCACGCCCGACGAGGTCAACTCGATGGAAGGCAAGGACATGTTCTTCCAGTTCGGCGAGCGGAAGATGCCGTTCACCGTGGAGGGCTTCCTGATGAGCTTCTCTCTGCCGAACCTGCATTTCCACGCCACCACCGGCTACGACATCCTGCGCACCAAGGGCGTCCCGCTCGGCAAGCGCGACTATATGGGCCAGCTGCGCCTGAAGATGTGAGGTCGCGCTCGAGAGGACCGGAACGCCGTCCCGGCGATCCGGTCCCCGGTCTGCCGCCGTAGCCTACACCGGCAGCGTCAGCCCCACCTTGTCCCGCGACATCACCACGCTGGTGGTGAAGCGCCGGATGTTCGGGTTGTCGAACAGCAGCCGGCGCGTGAAGGCCTCGAAGTCGGCCATGTCGCGCGCGGTGACGATCAGGATGAAGTCCGCCTGGCCCGTGACGTAGTAGCACTGCTGCACGTTCGGGTCGGCGCGGGCCGCCTCGCGGAAGGCGTTCAGCATGTCCGCCCGCTCCCGCTCCAGCTCCACCCCCACCACGAAGCCCATGGCCTGGCCCACCGCGGCCGGATCGACCACGGCCACCTCGGCGGTGATCACGCCCATCTGGCGCAGACGCTTGATACGTCGCTGCACGGCGGCGGCCGACAGGAACACCTCCGCCCCGATCTCCTCGCCCGTGGCGCGGGCGTCGACCTGAAGCCGGTGCAGGATCTGGCGGTCGAAGTCGTCGAGGCTCTCGTCGGTCATGCCGCATGATGTGGCCAAAGTTCGCGGCCTGACAACGCCAGATCGTCTGACAACGCGGCCAGACCGCGTGAAACCTCGCTAGCCTGCGCTCCAACCTGGAGTGCGGCATGTACCTGAACCTTCACCGGAAACCCTACGAAGCCGCCGACCGCGAGCTGATCGGCATGGCCCACGCCGCCGAGGCCCTGGCCCTGGTGCGCGCCTGTCCGGCCTATCGCCCGACCACCCTGCTGGCCGCGCCTGGGCTGGCCCGGGAGCTTGGCGTCGGCGCGGTGGAGATCAAGTGCGAGCAGTCGCGCATGGGGCTCGGCAGCTTCAAGGCGCTGGGCGGCGCCTATGCCGTGGCCCGCCTGATCCTGGAGCACGCCGGCGTCGCGTCCGGAGATCTGGCCTCGCCCGCCGTCCGTGCGGTGGCCGCCAGCATGACCTTCGTCTGCGCCAGCGCCGGCAATCACGGCCTCTCGGTCGCCGCGGGCGCGCGGGTCTTCGGAGCCCGCGCCGTGGTGGTCCTCGCCGAGGGCGTGCCTGAGTCCTTCGCCCGGCGCCTGGCCGACCTGGGCGCCACCGTCGTCCGCGCCGGCGACACCTATGAGGCCAGCGTCGCCCACGCCATCGCCGAGAGCGCGCGCCAGGGCTGGGCCCTGGTCGCCGACAGCTCCTGGCCCGGTTATCTCGACATCCCGCTCACCGTCATGCGCGGCTATTGCGTCCTGCTGGACGAGGCGGCGCGTGAGCTGGAGGCCACTGGCGGTCCCGCCACCCACATCTTCGTCCAGGCCGGGGTCGGCGGCCTCGCCGCGCCCACCGCCGCCTATCTGCGCGACCGCTGGGGCGAGGCGATCCGTGTCGTGGTGGTCGAGCCCGCCGGCGCGCCCTGCTTGCTGGAGAGCGTGCGCCAGGGCGCGCCGGGCCCCATCGCCGGTGGTCCGACCCGGCTCGGCCGGCTCGACTGCCGCGAGCCCTCGCTGCTGGCCTTCCAGCTCCTCTCGGGCCTGGCCGACGCCTTTCTGCTCATCTCCGACGCGGAGGCCGAGGCCGCCGCCGCGCGCCTCATCCCCGAAGGCGCCGCGCTCTCGCCCTGCGGCGCGGCCGGCGCGGCGGGCCTGATCCAGGCCGCCCGAGACCCTGCGACCCGCGAGGCCCTGGGGCTCGGCACCCACGCCCGCGTCCTCCTGATCGGAACCGAGGTCCCCCAGCCATGAAACTGCTCTACCAGACCCATTCCCCCTATGCCCGCAAGGTGCTCGTCGCCGCCCACGAACTCGGCCTGGCCGACCGGCTGGAGGTGGTCCACCACGAGACCAGCCCCACCTGGCGCAATGAAGAGGTCTTCGCCCGCAATCCGCTGGGCAAGGTCCCCGTCCTGTTGCTCGACGACGGCCGGGCCCTGTTCGACTCCAGCCTGATCTGCGAAGTCCTCGACGGCCTCGGGCCGCGCCGGCTCATCCCGCCCGACGGCTGGCCACGCCTGTTCGACCTGCGCCTCCAGGCCTTGGCCCAGGGCCTCTGCGACGCGGGCATCGCCGTGCGCCATGAGACCGTGCGCCGGCCCGAGCCCTATCGCTATTCCGCCATGCGCGACGGCCAGGTCGAGAAGCTGGTCGCCGCCTATGACTTCCTGGAACGGGAGGGCGTCGCGCCGGACGGCTGGCCCGATCCCGCCGGCCCCGCCACCCTCGGCCAGGTCGCCATCGCCACCGCCCTCGACTGGCTGAGGTTCCGCCGCCTACCGGATTTCGAGCCCGGCCGCCCCGAGCTCTCCGCCTGGTTCCGCGGCTTCGCGGCGCGCCCGTCCGTGCTGGCGACTCCGCTCGCCGGCGAGACCGTCGATTGAGGCCCGCCATGGAGGAACTCACCCGCTCCCAGGGCGACAGGCCGTTCGGTTGGCTGGAGGCGCTGCGGCGCCTGTTCGCCCGGCGCAGGCGCCGGCCCGCGCCGCGTCCGCGACCTGCGCCCGATCAAAGGCCGCATCTCTTGCCGGACGACCTGCACAATCTCGCCGCGCCACGCTAGCTTGGCCGCCCAGGTCCGCGCCCAGGAGACCGCGCCGCCATGATGCTGATCGGCCAGTACGACTCGCCCTTCGTCCGCCGGGTGGCGATCGCGCTCAAGCTCTACCGCATCCCCTTCGAGCACGCGCCCTGGTCCAGCTTCGGCGAGGCCGACAAGATCGCGGGGCACAATCCGCTGCGCCGGGTGCCGACCCTGGTGATGGATGACGGCGTGGCCATGATGGACAGCTGGGCCATCCTCGACGCCCTGGATCAGATCGTGGGACCCAACGAGGCCCTGATCGCGCCGTCGGGCCCTGACCGCCGCGAGTCCATGCGCCTGCAGGCGCTCGCCGCCGGGGCCGCCGACAAGGGCGTGTCGCTGGTCTATGAGCGCGCCTTCCGCGACGAGGCCCTGGAGCACTGGGTGGCTCGCTGCCGCGCCCAGGTGACCGGCGCCTGGGACGCCCTGGAAAAGGCCCGCTCGGCCCGCTCCGGCCCCTGGCTGTTCGGCGACGAGATCGGCCACGCAGACATCATCCTGGCCACCATGCTGCGTTTCATCTCCGAGGCGCTGGAAGGCGCCTTCGACCTGTCCGCCTGGCCGGCGCTCGCTGCGCACTCGGCCCGCGCCGAGGCCCTGCCGGTCTTTCAGGAGATCTGCCAGCCCTACCGCCTCGTGCCGCCCGGCGAGGGCTGAACGGCGCCGATTGACTCAACTTGCGGTTCGGCTCCACCTATGGCGCCGGCGCGACGGGGGGGCGCCAACCGGTCGGGGCGTTGTCATGCCGCAATCCCAGGGCGCCGAACGCATTTCGGACGCCGAACCGAGCCCGTTCGAGACGGTCCCGCCCGGTGAGGCGGCGGCCATCGCCGCGGTCGTCCAGGCCATCGAGGCCCAGGTCCGGGCGGGCTTCGCCAAGACCGGCCACGCGATTCGCGACGCCCATCCCAAGATGCACGGCTGCGTCTTCGCCCGCCTGGAGGTCTCCACCGATCTGCCGGCCGACCTGCGCCGCGGCCTGTTCGCCGAGCCGGGCGCCTACGACGCCTGGGTGCGCTTCTCCAACGGTTCCGGCACGCCCCAGAAGGACGAGGCCGGCGATGGGCGCGGTATGGCGGTCAAGGTGCTCGGCGTCGCGGGAAGTCCGTCGGGCACGCAGGACTTCGTGATGATCAACCATCCGGCGTTCTTCGTGCGCAACGCCGCCGACTATGTGGACTTCTCGCGCGCCAAGAACCCGCTGGGCTTCTTCTTTCCGAGCTTCAACCCGTTCCGTTGGCGCCTGCATGAGCTTTTCACCGCTCGCGCCATCACCCAGCACGTCGTTTCGAACCCGCTGGACGCCCAGTATTACAGCATGGCGCCGCTGCTGTTCGGCGACATTCCCTGCAAGGTCTCGGCCCGCCCCGTCGGCCCCGCCTCGGCCTTCGCCGATCGCACCGGCGACGACTTCCTGCGGGCCAATCTCGTCAAGGCGCTGGGGGAGGGCGACAAGGTCTTCGAGCTCTGCGTCCAGCGCCAGGCCGATCCCGCCGCCATGCCGGTCGAGGACCCGACCATCCCCTGGCCGGAGGACCGCGCGCCCTTCATGGCCGTCGCGCGCCTGACCATTCCGCGCCAGGTCTTCGCCACGCCCGAGCAGGACGCCTTCGGCGAGAACCTGTCCTTCACCCCCTGGCATGGCCTTGCGGCCCACCGCCCGCTTGGCGGCATCAACCGGGTCCGGCGCGAGGTCTACGAGACGATCTCGACCCTGCGCCACCAGCTCAACGGCGCGACGCGCCAAGAACCGACCTGACCTGCGTCCGGAGCTCCCATGTCCAATTCCATCTTCGACACCCTGGGCGCCATCGTCGGCGGCGCGATCGACAATTGGGGCTGGGCGGACCGCAAGGTGACCGCGCTGGTGATCAACAAGATCGTCGAGTCCACGCGCAATCGGCCCCATCCCTGGAGCACGGCCTCGGACTACACGTCGTGGAAGAGCCTGACCGACCGCACCTACCAGGCGCGCCACCTGCCGGCCGCCGCGCCGCGGGCGCAGCCGACGCCGGACGCGATCAAGGAGCTGTTCCGCCGCCCCGCCGGCCAGCAGCTGCTGTCCAAGAAGTCGACCTGCCTGTTCCCGGCCTTCGCGCAATACCTGACCGACGGCTTCATCCGCACCGATCCGCACGCGCGCAACCGCACGACCTCGAACCACGAGATCGACCTCTGCCCGCTCTACGGGCGCAACGAGGCCCAGACGCTCATCCTGCGCGAACAGTCCCAGGCGGCCGGCCGCAAGGGTCGGCTGAAGAGCCAGATCGTCAATGGCGAGGAATATCCGCCCTTCCTCTATGAGAGCGACGGCAGCGCCATCAAGGCGGAGTTCGCCGGCCTCGACAAACCGCTGCTGGGCCCCTCGGGCGCGCCCGATCCGGCGCCCGAGAAGCTGGCCAGCCTGTTCGCGGTCGGCGGCGACCGGGCCAACGCGACCCCCTTCACGGCGATGATGAACGCGCTCTTCCTGCGCGAGCACAATCGGATCGCCGGCGAGCTCGAACGCCGCAATCCGGCCTGGGACGACGAGCGGGTGTTCCAGACCGCCCGCAACATCCTGATCCCGCTGTTCATCAAGATCGTGGTCGAGCAGTACATCAACCACATCAGCCCGGCGCCCTTTAACCTGGTCTGCGACCCGTCGGTCGCCTGGCAGGCCGAATGGAACCGGCCCAACTGGATCACCGCCGAGTTCAGCCTCGTCTATCGCTGGCACTCGCTGATGCCCGACGCGATCAACTGGCCGGGCGGGCCGATCCCGCTGGCCCAGTTCGGTCTCGACAACCGTCCCCTGCTGCAATCCGGCCTGGTCTCCGCCTTCGCGGCGGCCGCAGCCCAGCCCGCGGCCTGCCTGGGCGCCTGCAACACCTCCGAGGCGATCATGTGGATCGAGAGTCTCGCCGTGCAGCAGGGGCGCGACAACCGGCTGGACACCTACAACGCCTATCGCCGCCAGTTCAGCATGGTCCCGGCCGAGACCTTCGCCGACATCTCCAGCGACCCGCACATCCAGGACATTCTCGGCCGCCTCTACCCCACGCCCGACGACGTGGAGTTCTATCCCGGCCTGTTCGCCGAGGACCGGGTCGACAAGTCGCCCCTGCCGGGCCTGCTGCTGCAGATGGTCGCCGTCGACGCCTTCTCCCAGGCCCTCACCAACCCGCTGGTCTCCGAGCACGTCTGGAACGAGGCGACCTTCACGCCCTGGGGCTTCGAACTGATTCAGGAGACCAAGAGCCTGGGCGACATCATCGTGCGCCAGGGCAGCCCGATCGATCCGCGCAAGATCACCATGACCCAGCCCGGCTGGAGCTACGGCTGGCACATTCCATAGGCCAGAGCGCTGCGAGCTTCTTGCCCTCGCCCCACGAAGTGGGGAGAGGGTAGGGTGAGGGGCTTCGTCGCGTAGCGATGAAGGATGCCGCAAGGCGTCAACTGCAACCCTTGGCGCCGCCCCTCACCTCGCCCTCTCCCCCTCGGAGCGGGAGAGGCAAGAGTCCATGCCGCACCGCGGTGCATCGCGCTGCGCTGCGATGCACCTGCCCACTTTGGGTGTATGCGCCTACTCGTCCCCCGTCGCAGGCGGTGTCGGGGGCGTTCCCAGCGTCTTAGCCCTCCTTCGGGAAACCGGCCCGCCGGCGACGCTTCGTGGGAGACGATGTTCGTGACCGCCCGTATCGCAATTCGCCTGATCGGCCCTGTCCTGGCGCTGGCCCTCCTCCCGGCTACGGCCCGCGCCGCCGTCTCGGTGAGCCCCCCGGAGCCTTCGACCGATAGCCCGACCGGCGTCGTCGAGGCCCTGATGTTCGGCGCGGAAGCACCGAAGCTCACCGAGACGGCCGAGCCGGGGGTGACGGCCGACGTGCCCGAACCGGCGACCTGGGCGATGATGCTCGTGGGCTTCGGCCTGGTCGGCCTCTATCTGCGCGGTTGCCGCGGTCTGGCCGCCTAATCCCGCGCCTTCAGGTACATCCGCCCGCCCTGCAGCCGGAAGCTCTCCAGCCGGTTCAGGAAGCTCATCCCCAGCAGCGACTGGCTCATGTCCGCCTGGTTCACCACCATTGGCATGGCTTGCACCTGGATCGTCCCAAGCTCCAGCCGGTCGGCCGTGAACGGGGCGCCGAAACCCAGGCCATTGGCCGTCTCCGCCGCGCGCCGGTAGTCCAGCTTGGCCGGATCGAGGCCGATGCGCCGCGCGTCGTCGGGGCTCAGCACGGTCTCACTGGCGCCGGTGTCGATCATGAAGCGCACGGGTTGGCCGTTGACCTTGGCGATCACGAAATAGCCGCCGCCCTCCGACTGGGTGACCATCAGCTCCTGCTGGCCGCCCGCCACCGGATAGCCGGCGACGAACTCGCCCCGCACCCGCTCGCCGGCGTCGGCCAGCTCACGGCGATAGGTATATCCCATGGCCAGGATGCCGATCACCGCCATCCAGACGCCCGCCTGCCAGGCGGCCTGGCGCCAGCGCACGCCGCGGGTCAGGAGCCGGGTCGAGATCAGGGCGATGAAGGCCAGGCTGTAGCCCACCCAGCCCCAGTCCTGCGGCGTGCGCACCACGCCCGGAAAGGCCCTCGCCAGGAAGGCCACGAGCGCGCCCACGCCGACCAGCAGCCCCAGCCACAGCCAGACGCCTGCGGCCGGCAGGGCGCGTCGCGGCGGCGTCGCGGGCGCCGGCGGCGGATCGCTCGCCCGCCCCCAGGGGCCTTCGTAGTCGTCCGGTGTCATGAAGGAATCCCGATCATCGCCTCCAGGCTAGACCAGGGCGCATGGCGAGGCCAAGGCGCGCAGCCCCGCTGACATCGCCGGCCGCGCCGTTGTAGGCTCCCGGCCGCCGGCCATTTTGCCGGAGGCGGTCTCCCGCAGAGGGGGCCGCGGTCGAGAGGAAACGCAATGGCCGCAAAGCATTTTCCCGTCGAAGCGGGACATATCCTGATGTTCGCCCGATCGGTCGGCGACCCCAATCCCATCTATTCCGATCCCGATTACGCCAAGACCACCGAGGCCGGCGCCGTCATCGCCCCGCCCACCTTCGTCCAGTCGAGCGCCCAGTTCGATCCGGACTATTTCCTGCGCCCTAAGATCGGTCAGCCCTGGTTCGGCTCCGGTAAGAACCCCACCGGCATCACCCGCGCCCCGGGGGGCGGCGGTGGCGGTGGCGGGGGCGGCGGCCTCCATGCCGAGCAGCACTACGAGTATCACCGCCCGCTGCGCGCCGGCGACGTCCTGACCGCCACGCCCCTGCCCGGCAAGACCTGGGAGAAGGAAGGCAAGCGCTCCGGCAAGCTGGTCTTCTCCGAGAGCGTCACCGAGTACCGCGACCAGAACGGCGAGCTGGTGATCACCGCCCGCGGCGTCGGCGTGCGCACCGAGCGCCCCGTCGAACAACCGGCCAAGGCCTGAGGGAGAACGAAACCATGGCGCTCAAAGCCAACGCCCTGAAGGTCGGCGACACCCACACCGCCCGCCTGGTCGAGGACCTGAAACGCACCCAGATCGTTCAGTATGCGGGCGCGTCGGGCGACTACAATCCGCTGCACACCGACGAGATCTTCACCACCAAGGTGGCCGGCTATCCGTCGGTCTTCGCCCACGGCATGCTGACCATGGGCATGACCGGCAAGATGCTGACCGACTATGTCGGCGACGCCCGCCTGACCAAGTACGGCGTCCGCTTCACCAGCCAGGTCTGGCCGGGCGACACCCTCGACGCCACCGCCACGGTGACCGGCGTCTCCGAGGACGGCGGCCAGAAGCTGGTCGACCTCGACGTCTCCACCGTCAACCAGGACGGCGTCGTGGTCCTCAGCGGCTACGCCCAGGCCCGCGTCGACTGACCCCAGCGGCGGTCGCGCCCCGGCGCGGCCGCCAGCCCCGGACCCCGCCGTGTCGCAGCAGCAGATTTCCGTCATCACGCTCGGCGTCGCCGACCTCGCCGTCTCGCGCCGCTTCTATGTCGAGGGCTTCGGCTGGGCGCCGGTCTTCGAGAACGACGAGATCGTCTTCTACCAGATGAACGGCCTGATGCTGGGAACCTGGCTCAAGGCGGCGATGGAGGCCGACATGGGCGGCGCCCCGCTCGACGGCCGCAGCGCCATCGCGCTCGCCCACAATGTCGAGGACGAAGCGGCGGTCCGCGCCTTGGTCGACCGCCTCGCGGCCTTCGGCGGCAAGATCCTGCGCCCGCCCGACGCCCCGCCGCACGGCGGCTTCCGCGGCCACATCGCCGACCCCGACGGCCACCCCTGGGAAATCGCCTGGAACCCCGCCTGGCCGATCAGCCCCGAGGGCTACGTCACCTTCGGCCTCTAGAGGCGGTCGAACGCCTGGGCGAGGTCGCCGATCAGGTCCTGCTCGCCCTCCAGCCCGATCGACAGCCTAAGGAGGCTGTCCTCGATCCCCGCCTTCGCCCGCGCCTCCGGGGTCATGCTCGCATGGGTCATGGTCGCCGAGTGCGAGATCAGGCTCTCCACCCCGCCCAGGGACTCGGCGAGCGTCATCACCCCCAGCCCCTCCAGGAAGGTCTTCAGCGCCGCGCGGCCCCCCTCGAGCTCGAAGCTCAGCATGGCGCCGAAACCGGCCTGCTGCCGCCGGGCGATCGCGTGGGTCGGGTGGCTCTCCAGGCCCGGATAGTGGACACGCAGCGCCTTCGGATGCGCCGCCAGGAAGCGCGCCACGGCCATGGCGCTCTGCTGCTGGCGCTCGATCCGCGGGAACAGGGTGCGCAGGCCGCGCAACGTCATATAGGCGTCGAACGGAGAGCCGATCACGCCGGTGGTCGTGGCCCAGTCGGCCAGCGCCAGCGCCTCGTCCGCCTGGGCGGCGACCACGGCGCCGCCGACGACGTCGGAGTGGCCGTTCAGGAACTTGGTCGTCGAATGGATCGCATAGTCGGCGCCCAGCGCGATCGGCCGCTGCAGCGCCGGCGACAGGAAGGTGTTGTCCACCGCCACCTTCGCCCCCGCCGCCTTGGCCGCCTGCGCGACCGCCGCGATGTCCACCACCCGCATCAGCGGATTGCTCGGGGTCTCGATCAGCACCAGGCCCGGCCGCTCGGCCAGGGCGGCCGCCAGGGCTGCCGTGTCGGACTGGTCGACGAAGCGCACCGCCAGTTGGCCCCGCGCGGCGCGGGCCTCCAGCAGGCGCTGGGCGCCGCCATAGCTGTCGTGCGGCGCGACCACCAGGCCGCCGGGCGCCAGCCGCGACAGGACGAGATCCACCGCCGCCAGGCCCGAGGCCGTGACCACCGCGCCCGCGCCGCCCTCCAGCCGCGCCAGGGCCTCGGCCAGCAGGTCGCGTGTGGGATTGGCCGCCCGGCCATAGGCGTAGCGTCCCTCGCGCTCGAACCCCTCGAAGGCGTAGGTGCTGGACAGGTGCAGCGGCGGGGTGACCGCGCCATAGGCCGGGTCCGACGCCACGCCATGGCTGGCGGCGATGGTCTGGGGCGAAGTCGTCTCGGCCACGCGGCCCTCCATGCGGGGAGGGAAGGGACGCCGCCGGCCTGACCAGCTGGGGATCCGGTCGGTCGGCGGCGCGGGCGGCGCGCCCTCCCCGAGCGCGCGCCTCTGCTGGCGGGGCCTAGGCCGCCGCCAGTTCGCTCGGCGCCGGATAGCGCCAGGCCTCGCCGCGCCCGCGGGCCGCGCCGTACTGCGCGTCCGCGAAGGTCCAGTCGGCCCGTTGGTCGAACCAGGCGTTCAGGAAGCCGGCCCGGTCGTTCTTGTGGTCCAGGTAATAGGCGTGCTCCCACAGGTCGCAGACCAGCAGCGGCGTCTGGCCGGCCTCGGTCAGCGGCGAGGCCGCGTCGTGGGTGGAGACGACCGACAGCTTATCGCCCTCGGCGATCAGCCACACCCAGCCGGATCCGAAATGGCCGACGCCCTCGGCGACGAAGGCGGCCTTCAGCTCGGCCACGCCGCCGAACTGGGCGGTGATCGCCGCGGCCAGGTCGCCGCCCGGCGCGGCCGGGGCCGGCGTCATGGAGCGCCAGAAGAAGCCGTGGTTCCAGGCCTGGCCGGCATTGTTGAACAGCTTGCGCGCGCCCTCGCGGGCCGACTGAACCACCACCTCTTCCAGCGGCCGCGCCGGCGCGCCGGTCTCGGCCAGCACGCCGTTCATCACCTCGACATAGCGCGCATGGTGCTTCTGGTGGTGCAGGCGCAGGGCCGTCTCCGAAATCACCGGCTCCAGGGCCGCATAGCCGTATGGCAGCTCGCTCAGTTGAAACATCTCGCTCCTCCGGGTTCGACGGCCCGAGGCCAATTATATCGCTGCACGATATAATTCAACCGATGCCGAGGCCGCTCGCCCGAAGGCGCCTAGGTCGCGTCCAGCGTCTCGATCTGGGCCAGCAGCCCCGAAAAGGCCGGCGCGATCACCCGCAATTCCCGCAGGTTCCGCGCCGACAGCGCCGCCAGAACCGTCTCGGCCTTGGCGGTCAGCGACACCAGCACGCGGCGGCGATCCTCCGCGTCCACGCCACGCTCGACGAAGCCCGCCCGTTCCAGCCGCCCGACCAGCTCCACCGCACTGTGGTGGCGCAACAGCAGCTGGGCCGCCAGCTCCCCGATCGAGATCGGCCGGCTCAGCGTCTGGGCCTTGATGGCCAGCAACGCCTGGTGCTGCTGCGAGGTCAGCCCCACCGACCGCGCCCCCTCCTCGGCAAAGGCGAGGTAGCGCCGCATGGCGTGCCGGAACGCGGCCAGGGCCTCATAGTCCGACCCCGTCAGCCCCCGCCCGTCGCCCTTCCGCGAATCCATCGCGCGCTCCTCCGCCGATCGCCATTCAAGGCCAA
This sequence comes from uncultured Phenylobacterium sp., assembly GCA_945952175.1. Lineage (GTDB taxonomy): Bacteria > Pseudomonadota > Alphaproteobacteria > Caulobacterales > Caulobacteraceae > Phenylobacterium. The sequence continues at coordinate 12,348 of CAMFHW010000029.1, forward strand.
GCCGCGCCGGGCGTCGACTGTCGCGAGATATTCGCTCAATTGGCGGTTGCGCCGTTCGTCGAGCGCTGCTATCTGCGCCGCCCCGAAGAGGGACTGAACCGTGGCCTGCAAGCCCACCCATCTGACGCCGATCAGCACCCTCGACCGCCAGGTCGAGCAGCTGCGCGCGCGCGCCAGGGAGGCGGCTTCGGTCTAGGTCTGGATCCAGACTTGGGATGTACGAAGGAACCCCTCCCGGCCCGGCCGGGAGGGGTTCCTCGTTTCGGAGGTCCGCTCTGCCGCCCGGCGCCGGGAGGGGAGAATGGAAACCGAAAAGGAGAGCCCGATGAGCGGGTTCGAAGTGATCGAAAGCGAAGGCCGGCCGATCAAGGCCTGGACCAAGGGGGTGCCGATCGAGGAGTCGGCGCTGAAGCAGCTGCGCAATGTCGCCAGCCTGCCGTTCATCCACAGCCACGTCGCCGTGATGCCCGACGTGCACTGGGGCATGGGCGCCACCGTGGGCTCGGTGATCGCGACCTCGGGCGCCATCATCCCGGCCGCCGTGGGCGTGGACATCGGTTGCGGCATGATGGCCGTGCGAACCTCGATCCGCGCCGAGCACCTGCCGGACAACCTCCTGGGTCTGCGGTCGGCCATCGAGGCGGCCGTGCCGCACGGGCGGACCGACAACGGCGGGCGCAACGACAAGGGCGCCCACGCCGCCGAGCCGCCGGCCCTGGCCAAGGCCAAGTGGGGTGCACTCCAGGACGGCTACCAGGCCGTCATCGATAAGCACCCCAAGGCCGCGCACGCTCGCGGTCTCGGCCATCTGGGTACGCTGGGCACTGGCAACCACTTCATCGAGCTCTGCCTCGATGAGGCGGGTGACGTGTGGGCGATGCTGCACTCCGGGTCCAGGGGTGTCGGCAACCGCTTCGGAACCTATTTCGTGGAGCGGGCCAAGGCCGACATGCGTCGGTGGTTCATCAACCTGCCGGACCAGGACCTCGCCTACTTCCCGGAAGGCAGCGAAGGGTTCGGCGACTACTTCGAGGCGGTGAGCTGGGCGCAGAAGTACGCCCTGGCGAACCGTGAAGTGATGATGGACCAGGTGCTGGGCGCGCTGCGCGAGACCTTCCCTGATCTCGTGACGACGGAGGCGGCGGTGAACTGCCACCACAACTACGTCACCAGCGAGACCCACTTCGGCAAGAAGGTCTTCGTCACCCGGAAGGGCGCGGTGAAGGCCGGCGAGGGCGACCTCGGCATCATCCCGGGCTCGATGGGCGCGCGGTCGTTCATCGTGCGCGGGAAGGGGAACCCGCAGTCGTTCTGCACCTGCTCCCACGGGGCGGGGCGGGCGATGAGCCGGACCGAGGCCAAGCGCCGGTTCACCCTCGACGACCACATCGCCGCCACCCAGGGCGTCGAGTGCCGGAAGGACGCCGAGGTGATCGACGAAACGCCGATGGCCTACAAGGACATCGACGCCGTCATGGCCGCCCAGGCCGACCTGGTGGAGGTGGTGCACACGCTCCGTCAGGTGGTGTGCGTAAAGGGGTGAACCGCTCACGCGGCTCACCCCGTTCGGGGGCGGGCTGCGGATTTCATGTTGCATTATGCAACAAGACGATCTATCAGCCCGTCCTCGCCGTTTCGGCGGCGAGGAATGTCGGTGGCGTAGGGTGCGCATACTTCGTGTCGCGGGTTCGAATCCCGCCGGGGAGCGAAAGCTTCGCGTAGCTCAGCCCGGTAGAGCAGAAACAAGCGCATCCGCCTTTTCCCCGGCGTTGGACGGCAGTGGCGTAGAGATCGGTTTCATCGCTCATAACGAGGTGGTCGCGGGTTCGAGTCCCGCCGTGGGGGCGCAAGCCTTCGCGTAGCTCAGTGGATAGAGCACCAACCGGTCTCGCCTGTTCCCTGTCGCAATCTTCGTTCTGCCCGCCCTCGTGGCCGGGCCTGTGGGATCTGGAAGCGGCGGGCTTGGGACCGCGCGCACGGATCAACAAGCAGGCCGGGCCGCGGTGGCGGTGGTGACGTTGTCCGCGGTGGCGAGGGTCTCGGATTCATCGCTCCAAAAAAAGGGGCGGCCAGAGCCCAGGCTGAGGTCCGGCGTGGCGTGCGCCGGCGGAAGCGCCCCCCGGGACCGCAAATTCCCCGCGGACGACGTCATCTTCCTTGTTGCATTATGCAACAAGACTGGATATCACAATCTCGTCCTCGGGGCGCCGTCCCGACCGTCGGCGGAGCGATCCGCCCGCGGTCGTCTCGGCGTTCCGGAGATCCGATCTGGTGGTGAAGAGAACGAATTCTTCGATGGGAAAAGCTGCAAAGCTGAGTGGGTTCAAGCCCCGCAACCCGACCTGAAGCTGAACGGCCGACGGTCGGGAGAGGCGTTCTCGCCCTTTCCCCGGATCGGCCCTTTCAACGACGTCAGGAGGTTGGCGCCATGCGTTTCAACATCTTTTCCCAGCGCCCCGCCGTCACGCACGAAGGCGCGCCCGCTGCGATCCTCACCGCCGAGCAGAAGCTGCGGCGTTCCGTGCTGTCCTGCCTCCTGTGGGAGACCGAGTTCTACGAGGACGGCCAGACCATCGCCGACCGCATCGCGGCCCTGGCGGCCGACCTCGATCCCGCGATCGTGGCCGCCCTGGCGATCGAGGCGCGCGAGCAGTTCAACCTGCGGCACGCGCCGCTGTTGCTGCTGTCGATCCTGGCCCACACGGGCTCGGGCTCTTCGCTGGTGTCCGACACCATCGAGCAGGTGATCCAGCGGGCGGACGAGCTCACCGAGTTCCTCGCCATCTATTGGCGCAACGGCCGCCGGCCGCTGACCAAGCAGATGAAGCGGGGCCTGGCGCGCGCGTTCGCCCGGTTCGACGCCTACCAGCTGGCCAAGTACGACCGCGACGGCCCGATCAAGCTGCGCGACGTGCTGTTCCTGGTCCACGCCAAGCCGAAGGACGAGGCTCAGGCCGCGCTCTGGAAGCAGGTGGCGGACCGGACCCTGGCTTCGCCGGACACCTGGGAGGTCGCCCTCTCGGGCGGCGCGGACAAGCGCGAGACCTTCGAGCGCCTGCTGGCCGAGCGGAAGCTGGGCTACCTGGCCCTGCTGCGGAACCTGCGCAACATGGATCAGGCGGGCGTCGACGAGGGCCTGGTGCGCGAGGCGATCATCGCGCGCCGGGGCGCCGAACGCGTGCTGCCGTTCCGCTATGTGGCGGCGGCCCGCGCCGCGCCGCGCTTCGAGCCCTTCCTCGATCAGGCCTTGATGGAGGCCGTGCTGGAAGGCCCGGTGCTGGACGGCCGCACGATCGTGTTGGTCGACGTGTCCGGCTCGATGGACTGGAAGCTGTCGGCCAAGTCCGACCTGACCCGGCTGGACGCGGCGGCGGCGCTCGCCTCGGTGATCCCGGGCGACCTGCGGGTCTTCACCTTCTCCAACGAGGTGGTGGAGGTCCCGGCCCGGCGCGGCATGGCCGGCGTGGATGCGATCGTGCGGTCCCAGCCGCACGGCGGCACTCTACTGGGCCAGGCCGTGGCGCACGTGAACCG
>CAMFHW010000030.1 GCA_945952175.1 uncultured Phenylobacterium sp.
GCATCGCTTGATGCGCGGCCGTCCAGTCCTCACGCGAGACGACGGGCGGAGTCTTCATTGTCGGGGTGGTCATGGTCGTCGCAGTCTCCACATACGGGCGGCGCGGCTGGGGACGCCGCACGGCTCTTCACAGGACGGTTCTCGCCCCGGGGCGCCGACAAAAGGGAGTGACAAGTTTGGCGGGATTTCCGTGGACGCCCTGATCGCCGCCGCCGGCCGGGCGCTCGCAACGGGCGATCCGCTGGGCGCCTTGAACCGCCTGGCCCTGCGCGAGGACGCCCCGGCGCTCGCCCTGCGCGGCATCGCCATGGCCCAACTCGGCGACCTCGACCGCGCCCGCCTTCTGGTGCGCCGCGCCGCCCGCGCCTTCGGTCCGCGCGAGGCGGTGGCCCGCGCCCGCTGCGTGGTGGCCGAGGCCGAGATCGCCTTCGCCGCCCGCGATCTCGCCTGGGAGGACAAGGCCCTCGACGCGGCCCGCGCCACGCTGGAGGCCCGCGGCGACCGCGCCAACGCCGCCCACGCCGGGCATCTGAAGGTCCGCAAGCTCCTGCTGCTCGGCAGGCTCGACGAGGCCGAGCGCACCCTGGAGGAGCTCGACCCCACGGGTTTCGGCCCCGCCACGCGTGCGCTGCATCACCTGGCCGCCGCCGGCATCGCCCTTCGTCGGCTGAACACCGCGCCCGCCCGCGCCGCCCTGGAACGCGCCATGGCCGCCGCCCGAGAAGCGCGCATCCCGGCCCTGGCCGCCGAAATCTCCATGGCCGCGCAAGCCTTGGCCGCCCCCGCCGCCCGCCTGGTCGCCGGCGGAGAGGAACGCCTGATGCGCCTGGCCGATGTCGAGGCCCTGCAGGCCTCAGACCTGCTGGTGGTCGACGCCTGCCGCCACCGGGTGCGCGACGCGGGCGGCGAGGTGTCCCTGGCCACGCGGCCGGTGCTGTTCGCCATCGCCCGCGCCCTGGCCGAGGCGTGGCCCGGCGACCTGGCGCGCGACGTCCTGCTGGCCCGCGCCTTCGGCGCCCGCAGCGCCGACGAGTCCCATCGCGCGCGCCTGCGGGTCGAAGTCGGCCGGCTGCGCGCCGAGCTGCGCGGCCTGGCCGAGATCAACGCAACGCCCCGCGGCTTCGCGCTCGCACCGCGTTCGCCCGCCGGCGTCGCCGTCCTCGCCCGCCCGATCGAGGAGCGTCACGCCGACGTGCTCGCCCTGCTGTCCGACGGGGAGTCCTGGTCCAGCTCGGCGCTCGCCCTGGCGCTTGGCGTCAGCCAGCGCAATGTCCAGCGCGCCCTCGACGCCCTGGCCGCCGCCGGCAAGGTCGAGGCGTTCGGACGCGGCCGCGCGCGCCGCTGGCTCACCCCGCCGGTGGTCGGTTTCACGACGACCTTGTTACTCCCCCAGCCGCTGCCGGGCGGCTAGGCTCGCCGCCATGAAGAGGTCCGCCGCCGACATCATTCGCGAATACGGCCCGTTCCCGGGCGTCGAGGCCGTCCACGGCGTCACCCACGACGGCGAGCACGTCTGGTTCGCCTCGGGTGACCGCCTGACCTGCCTCGATCCCGACAGCGGCGAGACCGTGCGCACCCTCAAGGTCCCGGCCTATGCGGGCACGGCCTTCGACGGCCGCCACATCTTCCAGATCGCCGAGAGCCGCATCCAGAAGATCGACCCCCAGACCGGCCAGGTGGTCGCCTCCATCCCCGCCCCAGGTGGAGGTGGCGATTCCGGCATGGCCTGGTCCGATGGCGCCCTGTGGGTCGGCGAATACCGCGCCCGCAAGATCCACCAGATCGACCCGGAGACCGGTGAGGTCCTGCGCACCCTGCAGTCCAACCGCTTCGTCACCGGCGTCACCTGGGTCGACGACGAGCTCTGGCACGGCACGTGGGAAGGCGACGACAGCGACCTGCGCCGCGTCGATCCCCAGGATGGCAAGGTGCTCGAGCGCATCGACATGCCGCCCGGAACCATGGTCTCGGGCCTGGAATCCGACGGCGCAGACCGCTTCTTCTGCGGCGGCGGCGAGAGCGGAAAGCTCCGGGCGGTTCGCCGGCCGAGGCGGGGCTGACGCGCTAGCCGAACCGCGCCTTGTGGAGCGCGACCGCATCCTCGCCGCCGGGGAAATGCAGTCGATCCGAGGCGTCGTTGACCGCGGCCCATACCGCCTCGGCGACGTCAGCCTCCTTGGTGGTCATCGCCGGCTTGGCGAACCCCTCGAAGATTGGCGCGGCGAAGTCGGCATAGGCCTGCGGAATGAGGTCTTCCACGCGGATCTCTGAGTTCTGCGCGAAACGCGTCGTCGGCGCATAGCCTGGCTCGACCAGCTTCACGCGCACGCCGAAATGCGCCAGCTCATGGGCGAGCGAGCCGGAGAAGCCTTCGATGGCCTGCTTGCTGGCGGTGTAGGCGGCCGCAAGGGGCATCGCCGCCAGGGTGACGGAAGAGGTCACGTTCACGATGGTCCCGGACCGGCGCGCCCGCATATGCGGGATCACAGCCTGGCACATGGCCATCACGCCGAACGTGTTGGTGTCGAACACCTTGCGGATGTGGGCGAGCGGCGTCGCCTCGAAGGCGCCGACCACGCCGACGCCGGCATTGTTGACCAGGGCGTCGATCGGACCGGCCGCCTCGACGGCGGCGGCGATGCTGTCCGGCCGCGTCACGTCAAGCGCCAGAACCCTCAGGCCTTGGCCGGCCGGCAGGATCGACGCATCGGGCTTGCGCATGGTTGCGACGACGTTCCAGCCGTTCGCCAGGAAAAGACGGGCTGTCTCAAGGCCATAGCCAGAGGACGCGCCGGTGATCAGGACCGTTTTCATTGGGGCCTCCCATTCGCGTGGATGGCCGCTTGATAGGTCCTTGCGATCGGACGATCGATAATCCCGAGTCCAAAAGATGTTTTCAACTGTCCAGAAGCGGCGGCGACGGGCTTCAGGCGGCGCAGGCTCCGCCACTTCTGCCGAAACGACCGGGCGAGCAGCCCAGCCGCTTGCGGAACGCCGTGCTGAAGGCGCTCGCGGACTCGTAGCCGATGTCCTCGGCGATCCGGTCGAGGGTCTTCCCGCCGCCCATCAGGGCGTCCTTGGCGAGCGCCATGCGCCAGCGCGCGAGGTACTCGATCGGTCCGCAGCCCAACGCCTCGCCGAACCGGGCGGCGAAGGTCGACCGCGAGAGGCCCGCGACCTTCGCCAGCGCCGCAACAGTCCAAGGGGCCCGCACGTCGGCGTGCATGGTGCGGAGGACGCGGCCCAGGGCCGGATCGCGCATGCCGCGCAGCAGGCCTGCGTGATCGTCTGTCGGGGCGAGCTCGCGCCAGCGCAGGGCTTCGATGAGCAAGACTTCCAGCAATCGCTGGAGGATCATCTCCTTGCCGGGCGCGTCGCCCGCGCACTCTTCCATGATAAGTCCGATGGTCCGGCCGAGCCGGCTCGTTCGCCCCTCCGAGGCCGGGACGTGGATCATGCGTGGGAGCAGGCCGACGAGCAGTGGACCGTTGGCCTTCTCGACGCGGAAGGCGCCGCCGAGCGACTCGAAGTCCGCCTCGCCCGTCTGTTCGCCGTGCCGGACGGGTGCGTCGGTCGGCTCGCGCGCCTCGCACGGCGCGGCCGGATCGCTGCTGAGCGTGAAGGCCGGGGTGGAAGGCAGCAGGAGGAAGTCCCCCACGTCCAGCTTCCGGTGTGGTCCACCTTCGAAGGACACCCAGCACTCGCCCTTGAGGACGATCGTGAAGCCGGGCGCCTCGTGCGCCGAATAGCGCACGCCCCAACGGCCCCGGCCGGTGATCGGCTTGGAGACGACCGAGTTCGGCCGAAGAAGGGCGATGATGTCGCTGAGCGGATCCATGCGGGACGATCGAGACCGAAATTGGGATGGTAATTTATCGATCATCCGCCCCACGCCGTCGAGAGCGCCCGCCGATTGAGCGCGGGCCGGCGAGGCTGTATAGGCCCGCCATGGCTCACGCCCTGACCTTCTCCGTTCGCCGCCAGCCGAGCGCCCATCGCGCCTTCGGCGGCCGAGGTCTGCGCGTCTCCGGATAGTCGCTGGGACCGCTTGGCCGTTCCCGCACGCCCGGGGACGTTAAAGCCCAAGCCCTATTTCTCAGACATCCAGCGACCCGAAAGGCCGCCATGCTTTCCCTCTACCAAGCCAACGGGCTGGTCCATTGGACCGAGCGCGATATCCGCCTGCGCGACATGATGCTCGCCCACTTCGCAGGCGAGGTCTCCGCCTTCCTCAGATCCACCAATCCCGCCTGGGACATCCGCCGGGTCGAGGCCCCTCTGCTCACGCCGCGCGAGCTCATCTCCGCGGCCTATGGGCCCGACGACGTGTTCGTGCAGGGCCGGCGCTCCGAGCATGACCACGAACTGGTGTTGCGGCCGGAGACCACGCCGTCGACCTACGCCTACATGCAGCACCTGCTGAACGGCCACGAGCGGGCCCGCCCGCCGCTCTGCGTCTGGCAGGCGGGCAAGTCCTTCCGCCGCGAGCAGGACCAGCCCACCAAGCACGTGCGGCTGAAGGAGTTCTGGCAGATGGAGTTCCAGTGCGCCTTCACCGCCGACACGGCCAACGACTATCATGCCGCGGCCCTGGAGCCGGTGCGCCGGATGATCGGGGCCATGACGAGGCTGCCCAGCCGGGTCGTCGCCTCCGATCGCCTGCCGGCCTATTCGCAGGTGACCATGGATGTCGAGGTCGACAACGGCGACAAGTGGATGGAGATCGCCTCCATCTCGCGCCGCACGGACTTCCCGCAGTCCGTCCGCGTGAAGGCCAGGGGCGGCGAGGTCCGCGAGCTCGACGTCCTGGTGCTGGAGATCGCTATCGGGCTCGACCGCTGCGTCTACAACTGGCGCCAGGCCGAGGCGCTATAGCCCGCGCGCCTACGCCTCGGTCAGACCCGATCGAAGGCGTAGGCCGTCGCGCTGGCCGACGACCTGAGGCCGAACCTGTCCATGAACGACTGCAGGTGGGGGCGGACCGCGCCGTCGGCGCCGCCGCGGAACGCGATGTGCGTCAGCAGGCAGAACAGCGAGGCCTCGAACAGGCTGAGGTCGCGTTTGGGAAGCCGCCGTAGGAGGCGCGGGAGGCGGGCCTCCAGCCAGTCCAGGATGGCCGACAGGCCGACGCGCGCCTTGGCGAAATAGACATTGTCGGCGGGCAGGCCGGCGAGTTGCAGCCCGAACACCAGCTGGGTCTGGGCGGCCATGGCCTGCCAGACCAGTTCCTGGGCGTTGCGCAGGTCCAGCCACCGCAGGTGCTCCGTCCAGGTCACGCTGAGATCGTTGGTCGCGGCAAGCGCCAGCCGCCGGCAGATGTTTTCCGCGCCGAAGACCGCGTCCTCGCCGATCCGCAACAGCGGCATCTTCAGGCCGGGGTGTCCGCCGTAGTCGTCGAACGACAGGCTCGTCATGTCGGCGACAGGATGGAATCTCAGCTCCACCGCGGCTTCCAGGGCGAAGATCCGCGCCAGCCGGGTGAAGTGCGAACTGCTTCGGCCGTAGAGCGTCATGGGCTCGGCAGGCGGGGCGGGTGGCTCGGCGGTCATGGAGGAAGCCCAGATCAGGCGCCGAACACGGGCGCGCGCTTCTCGAAAAAGGCGGCCAGGCCTTCCGCGGCCTGTGGCCCGCCGGACAGCCGGGCGATCGTCGCGCCCTCGTCCAGGGTCTGAGCGCCGAAGTCCCGCCCGTAGGTCTGGCCGAGGAGACGCTTGATCGCCCCGAAGGCCGGCGTCGGTCCTGCCGACATCCGCCGCACAAGGGCTTCCGCCTCTCCGGCCAGGGCGTCGGCGGAGGTCACCCGGGTGACCAGCCCCCAGTCCACCGCTTCCGCGGCGGAGAGCCGGCGGTTGAGCAGCAGGAGTTCCTGGGTCCGCCTCAGACCGATCAATCTCGGCAGCAGATGGGTCGAGCCGCCGTCCGCCGAAAGGCCGATGGCGGTGTAAGCGGCCGTGAAGTGCGCCCGATCGCCAGCCAGGACGAGGTCGCCGCACATGGCGAGGCCGAACCCGGCGCCGGCCGTCGCGCCCTGGATCGCCACGATCACGGGGGCGTCGAGCGACATGAGCTTCGCCTGGGCGGCGTGGAAGACGTCCGCGACCCGCGCCAGGTGCGTCGGCCGACGCTCGCCCTGGTCGCGAAACTCCACGAGGTCGCCGCCGACGCAGAAGGCCGCGCCTTCCGCCGACAGGAGAACCGCCCGCACTGCCGGGTCTGCGGCGCACGTCTCCGCCGCGGCCAGCAGGTCCTCGCAGAGGCGCAGGTTCAGGGCGTTGCCGGCCGCGGGTCGATTCAGGACGATGCGGGCGACGCCGTCGGAGCAGGTGAACCGCAGCGGGGAGGAGGCGCTCATGTCGGGTCTCTGGGCGGGAGCTGCGGTTCGTGGCGACTATTTGGCGTTCGACATCGCGATCACCTCGCGGATCGCCGCGATGACCGTGTCGGGGGCGTCGAGCTCGATATAGTGGCCCGAGCCGGTCACGTTGCGCTCGACCCCGCGCATCGACAGCCGGGCCGTCTCGCGGTGAAGCGCGATCCCCTGGGCCGCGTCGAGCACGTCCAGTTCGTCCTGCGAGGGCGGGTCGACATGGTGCAGCACGATCAGCGGGCGGCGGCCGAGGACGCCAGGGTGGAACAGGCGCTCATAGACCGGGTCGGCGGCATGGTCGCCATAGACGCTGCTGGCGATCTCCGAGGCCTGGGCCGCCTGGTAGGCGGGGGTGATCTGCAGCCGCTCACGCTCGGCGGCGACCTCCGCGCCGAGCTTCGGCCGGGGCGGATCGGTGCAGCGGCGATAAAGCATCGAACCGGCCTCCAGCCCTTTGGCCCTGGCCGCCGCGTCGCAGTCGGCGAAGTGCCGGACCAGCTTGCCGACCCAGGCCTGGTCCAGCAGTTCCGCCCGCGCCGCGAGCGGGCCGCCGAACTTCGCCGCCATCGCCTCACGGGTGCGCGGCCAGGTCCGGTCCTCGGCGGGGTCCAGCAGCACCAGTCCCGCGACCTCGTCCGGGTGGAGCGCCGCATAGAGCTTGACGTTGAAGCCGCCGAGCGAGTGGCCGACCAGGATCAGCGGGGTCTTCAGCCCGGCCGCCTTGATCAGGTCGTGCAGGTCCTCGGTGATCGTCGCCGGCGAACGATCGCCGCGCGCCGGGTCGCTATAGCCCAGCCCCGCGCGGTCATAGGCGCAGGCCACGGCCTGCCGCGCGATCTCCGGCTGGACCAGGGCCCAGACCACCGACCAGTCGCTGCCGCCGGCGTCGAACAGTACGGTCGGTCCGGTGGCGCCCATGCAGACCAGGTTGAGCCGCCGATCCTTCTGGATCTCGACCATGCGATGGGGCCCGACATAGGCGACGGCGATCCGCGGCGCCGGGGCGATCGCCTCGGCGGCGGCCGCAACGGCGGGGATCGCGAGCAGCGCAAGCGCCAGGCCAAGGGACCGGAACCGCGGGGCGAGCGCGATCTTCGACGGGCGGCGGGGTCGGGACATGGGGCCTCCTGGGGCCGGCAAGATGCCCGCCAGCCTGGACGCCTCGCCAGTGGCGGATACGCCAATGAACGCGGCGATCTCGCCAAAACCGGGGCTGGCGAAAAATCCCCGAAAGCCGCCCAATGGGCCAATGCCACAAGCCGCGATCCAAGACGCGACCGAACCTTTCCCACGCCGCGGAGTCTTCGGAGGCGACCGCGTCCTCAGCGTCCCACGGCCGGTGGCGGCGCGCGATCAGGTGGGACCACACCAACCGGGGAGATGGCTCGCGGCCGCGTCGTGGGCGAGCTTTTCGGCGGCGGCCAGGGCAGCCGCCATGTCCCCCGTCACCAGTTTCGCCTTGATGCGCCGGCGCAGGAAATCGGCCCAGGTGAACTCTTCGAAGGGCGTGATTTCCTTGGCGAATCCCCCGGCTCGACGCAGCTCGCCCGCGAGGCTGCGATAGGGGTCGTCGGCCAGTTCCGCGATGCTGCCGGGGATGTCGTCATAGCTGCGCCGGGTCCCTTCGGCGTCGAAGGGATGGCACCAGCCGCGGTTGTCGCAATAGACCCAGAACTCCGGCTTCGAGAGCGGCCGAAGGTCGGCGATCACATTGACGGCGACCTGCTTCACCCCCTCGGCCTGCAGCGCGCAGGCGAGATGGTGATGGTCGATGACATAGTGGCGGCCCTTCGGTCCCAGCAGGACGGGGATCATGTGTCGGCCGAGGAACTCCGCGCCGTCACGCTCAGCGCGCTCGCGCCATGTGCGCCGTTTCAACTCGACCTCGCGGCGGCCGACGGTCATCTGGGTCGGCCGAAGCTCGCTGATCGGCACGGGGACGAGGACGGGGTCACGGATGGTCATGGGCCATGATCCTCCAGGGGAGTAGGGATGGGGACTGTTCGCGCGGCGTCGGCGTCCGCCTCACGGCCCAGGAAGGCCTGGACGCCATCTGTCAAACGGTCGTGGAACGACGTGGCGCCGGCCGCGTCCACGATCCCCGCGCGTTGCATGCTGTCGCGCACCGGGTCGCGAACATGGGCGAAGGCGACGGAGATTCCCTTGTCCTGCAACGCCTCGAGCAGGCGCAGGAGCACGTCGCAGGCGCTGCTGTCGACGAAGGCGATCGAGCTCCAGTCGAACAGCACCTGTCGCACGGGCGGAGTGGTTTCCGACATGGCGGCCTTCAACGCGCGCTCGAACTGGCCCGCGCTGGCGAAGAACAGGTCGCCGCCGGGGTTGAAGATGAGCAGGCCCGGAAAGGTCTCGGCCTCAGGGTGCCGCCGGATGTCGCGATAGGCCTGCTCGGCGGGCAGCTTGCCCAACACGGCGCTGATCGGGTGGCTGGTGCGGTAGATGAGCAGCAGCAGCGAGATCACCACCCCAAGCGCGATCCCGGGCAGCACGCCCAGCAGCAGTTCGCCGCCGATCACCACCACCGCCACGGCCAGTTCCCAGGGCGCTTCGCCGGCGAGCTTTCTCAGATAGCGCGGCTTCGACAGGTGGAGCATCGCGGCGATGATGATCGCCGCCAGGGTCGGCTCCGGCAGACCGTGGAACAGGGGTGTCAGGAACAGTAGGGTCAGGACGGTGAGCGCCGCGGCCACCAGGTGCGCCACCTGGGTGCGGGCGCCGGCGCCGATCGCCACCGAGGTCTTGGATAGGCTGCCGACGGCCAGGAAGCCCCCAAACAGGCCGCTCAGGACATTGGCGAAACCGTGCGCCGTGAGTTCCTGATTCGGGTCGAGGTCTTCGGCGTCCGCCGCCGCCTTGGCGGCGCCCAACGCTTCCGCATAGCCGACCAGGACGATGGAGAGCGCGCCGGGGACGAGGGGGGCCAGCACCTCGAGCGAAAGCGGCGGCATGGTCAGGTGGGGCAGTCCCGAGGGCAGGGCGCCGACCACGCTGACGCCGGCGGGCCTCAGCAGCGCCACCAGAGCCGTACCGGCCACGGTGACGATCAACGCCGCGGGAAGCCGGGGCGAAAGGCGGCGCAGCAGCAGCAGCGCAGCCAGGCTGGCGAGGCCGGTGGTCGCTGCCGCCGGTGGTGTCTCCTGAAGGTGACGCAGAATGAACAGCAGCTTGGCGAAGACGTCGCCCCCGGCCCCGTGTAGGCCAAGCAGGCCCGCCACCTGGCCGACAATGGTCACGGCGATCAGGCCTTCGATGAAGCCGCGCATCACCGGGGTCGCGATGAAGGCGGCGACCCAGCCCAGCCGCAGGGCGCCGAACAGCAGGAAGAAGCCGCCGATCAGCATGGCGAGCGCGCTGGTCAGGCCGGTGAATTCGGGTGAGCCCTGCGCCGCGAGCGCGCCGACCGTCACCGCCGAGATCACCCCGGTCGCGGTGTCGGGGCCCACGACCAGCACGCGCGAGGTCCCGAACACGGCATAGGCGATGAGCGGTGGTGCGAGGGTATAGAGGCCCATGATCGCGGGCACGCCGAGAATCCCGGCATAGGCCATGCCTTCCGGCGTCATGACCGCCCACAGCGCAAGACCGGACAGCACGTCGGTCGGCGCCCAGGCCAATCGGTAGCGTGGCAGCCATGCGCCGATCGGGATGAAGCGCGTCCACTGGCGGGCAGGGGCTGGCGCTGCGGCCATTCTGGTTCCCAGGCGAGCGGCCGGCGACGCCGCCGGCGTTCAAGTCCAGGAAGCTCGGCCACTGACGCGGCCTTGTCTACGAATTCGTGTGGATCCGCCGCGCCGCAGTTCCGTGGCGCCGTGGCGGAACCGGGGGCCGCGGCGAAAGTGTGAACGCTTCTTCCGCTGCGTCAGGACTTGGCGCCCGCCTGCATAAAGGCCAGCTTGTCCGCGAGAGAGGCGGAACCGCGCGGCGGACGCCCTGGGTGGAAACGAAAGAGGAGCAGGCGCCGTGATCAGGACGCGCATCACCGAGATGTTCGGCGTGGAGACGCCCATCGTCATGGGCGGGATGACCGGGGTGGGCTACGCGCCCCTGGTGGCCGCCGTGGCCAATGCCGGGGCGCTGGGCTTCATCACCGCCCACCATTCGCCGTCGGCCGAGGAGCTCTGGAAGGAGATCCAGCGCTGCAAGGACCTCACCGACAAGCCGTTCGGCATCAACCTGACCCTGCTGCCGTCGCTGAACCCGATTCCTTATGACGAATACCGCCAGGCGATCATCGAAAGCGGCATCAAGATCGTCGAGACGGCCGGGCGCAATCCGACCGAGCACCTGCCGGCCTTCAAGGAAGCCGGCGTCAAGGTGATCCACAAGTGCACCTCGGTCCGCCACGCGGTCACCGCCGTGCGCCACGGGGTCGATGTGGTCTCGATCGACGGCTTCGAGTGCGCCGGCCACCCCGGCGAGGACGATGTCGGGCTGATCGTGCTGCTGCCGGCGACGGTGGACGCGGTCGACGTGCCGGTGATCGCCTCGGGCGGCATGGCCGACGGGCGCAGCCTGGCCGCCGCGCTCGCGCTGGGCGCCGACGGCATCAACATGGGCACCCGCTTCATGGCCACCCAGGAGTGCGCCATCCACGACAACGTGAAGCGCAAGATCGTCGAGAACACCGAGCGTGACACCCTGCTGACCAACCGCACCCTGCGAAACACCAGCCGCGTGGCGCGCAACGCCGTCTCGGAAGAGGTCGTGAAGATCCAGCAGGACCCGACCAAGACCATCGACGACGTCCGCCACCTGGTGGCCGGCGTGCGCGGCCGCACCAACGTGCTGGGCAAGGGCGACACCGACGACGGCATCTGGACCGTCGGCCAGGCCCAGGGCCTGATCCACGACATCCCGACCGTCGCCGAGATGGTCCGCAATGTCAGCCGCGTGGCCGAGGAGGTCCTCACCCGCGGCGCCCGCCAGGTCACGGTGGTCGAGAAGGCCTGACGGTCGTCTGTCCTCGCCCCGCTCTTGCGGGGAGAGGTAGGGTGAGAGGCTTCATCGCGCAGCGAGGAAGGACGCCGCGAGGCGTCAGCTGCAAGCCTGAGCCTGTCCCCCTCACCCAACCCTCTCCCCCTCGAAGGGGAGAGGGCAAGACGGAGCGGTCTGGAAAAGCCCCAGCAAGGCTCCGTCTATTCTTCCGATAAGAACAATCAATTTTACCAATCGACGTTCTGGTCGCTCTCTAGGCGCGGGTCGGGGACTGATCGCGAGGCTGCGGAGCCGCGCGGGCAGCAAGCCAACGCCTTAGGGAGAAGACCATGAACGCCAAGGCAGATGTCGCCGCAGTCGCCCAGTGCCCGATTTCACGCGGGGGGATGACCAACCGCGACTGGTGGCCCCAGAACCTTCGCCTGGAGAGCCTCAACCAGCACTCGCCCCGGTCGAACCCGATGGGCGAAGCCTTCGACTACGCGAAGGAATTCAAGAGCCTCGACTTCAACGCCCTGGTCGCCGACCTGCGGGCCCTGCAGACGGACTCCCAGGACTGGTGGCCCGCCGATTTCGGCCACTATGGCGGCCTCTTCATCCGCCTGGCCTGGCACAGCGCCGGCACCTATCGCACCTCCGACGGCCGCGGCGGCGCGGGCGGCGGCCAGCAGCGCTTCGCCCCGCTGAACAGCTGGCCGGACAACGCCAACCTCGACAAGGCGCGCCGCCTGCTCTGGCCGATCAAGCAGAAGTACGGCGCCAAGATCTCCTGGGCCGACCTCTATGTGCTGGTCGGCAACGTCGCCCTGGAGTCCATGGGCTTCAAGACCTTCGGCTTCGGCGGTGGCCGCGCCGACCAGTGGGAGCCGGAAGAGCTCTACTGGGGTCCGGAAGGCTCCTGGCTGGGCGATGAGCGCTACAGCGGCGAGCGCCAGCTCCACCAGTCCTTGGGCGCGGTCCAGATGGGCCTGATCTACGTCAATCCGGAAGGCCCGAACGGCAATCCCGATCCCGTCGCCGCGGCCCGCGACATCCGCGAGACCTTCGCGCGCATGGCGATGAACGACGAGGAGACCGTGGCCCTGATCGCCGGCGGCCACAGCTTCGGCAAGACCCACGGCGCGGGCGACCCTTCGCTGATCGGGCCGGAGCCGGAGGGCTCGTCGATCGAGGACCAGGGCCTCGGCTGGCGCAGCAAGCACGGCACGGGCAAGGGCGCCGACGCCATCACCGGCGGCCCGGAAGTCACCTGGAGCCAAACCCCGACCAAGTGGAGCAACCACTTCTTCGAGAACCTCTTCAAATACGAGTGGGAGCTGACCAAGAGCCCCGCCGGCGCCCAGCAGTGGCAGGCCAAGGGTGCGACGGCCGACATCCCGGACGCCTATGACGGGTCCAAGAAGCAGCTGCCGCGGATGCTGACCACCGACCTCGCCCTGCGGTTCGACCCGGCCTACGAGAAGATCTCCCGCCGCTTCCTGGAGCATCCGGACCAGTTCGCCGACGCCTTCGCCCGCGCCTGGTTCAAGCTCACCCACCGCGACATGGGCCCGATCGGCCGCTATCTCGGCCCGCAGGTGCCCAAGGAAGTGCTGATCTGGCAGGACCCGATCCCGGCCGTGGACCATCCGCTGGTCGACGCCAAGGACATCGCCGACCTGAAGACCAAGATCCTCGGGGCCGGCCTGACCGTGTCCCAGCTGGTCTCCGCCGCCTGGGCCTCGGCCTCGACCTGGCGCGGCTCCGACAAGCGCGGCGGCGCCAACGGCGCGCGCGTCCGCCTGGCCCCGCAGAAGGACTGGGAGGTCAACAGCCCCTCCGACCTCGCCAAGGTCATCCAGACCTTGGAAGGCATCCAGAAGGACTTCAACGGGTCAGCCTCCGGCGGCAAGAAGGTCTCCCTCGCCGACCTCATCGTGCTCGGCGGCTCCGCCGCGGTCGAGAAGGCCGCCAAGGACGCCGGGACCCCGGTCGAGGTCGCCTTCGCCCCTGGCCGCATGGACGCCTCGGCCGAGCAGACGGACGCCTCGTCCTTCGACCCGCTCGAGCCCCGCGCCGACGGCTTCCGCAACTATCGCCGCGGCGAGCAGTTCATGGCGCCCGAGGAAGCCCTGGTCGACCGCGCCCAGCTTCTGCGGCTGAGCGCGCCCGAGATGACCGTCCTGGTCGGCGGCCTGCGGGTGCTCGGCGCCAACGCCGGCGGCTCCAAGGACGGGGTCTTCACCGACCGCGTCGGCCAGCTCAGCAACGACTTCTTCGTCAACCTGCTGGACATGGGCACGGAGTGGACCGCGGGCTCCGGCGACAACGCCTTCGTCGGCAAGGACCGCAAGAGCGGCCAGACCCGCTGGACCGCCAGCCGCGTCGACCTGATCTTCGGCTCCCACGCCGAGCTGAGGGCCCTCGCGGAGGTCTATGCGGCCTCGGACGCCAAGCCGAAGTTCGCCAAGGACTTCGCCGCGGCCTGGACCAAGGTGATGAACGCCGACCGCCTCGATCTCTGAGTATCAGGCAGGCCCTTCCTCCCCCATCGCGATGGGGGAGGAAGGGCCTGCGGCAAGGCTGTGTGCGGCAGCCCGTCTAACAGGCGTCCCCCGTACACTTTTGATCGTTTAACAGATCGAGATAGACGAACCGCGTTCTTTGACGTCAAGTCGCGCCCCTGCGTGGGGGCGCGGCATGATCTTCAACTCGATCACCTTCATCGTCTTCTTTGCGGCCTTCCTGGCCCTCTGGAGCCTGCCGTTCGGCTGGACGACGCGCCGCGTCATGCTGCTGATCGCCAGCTACATCTTCTACGCCAGCTGGAGCCCGCCCTTCGTGGCCTTGCTCTGGCTGTCCACCTTCGTCGACTTCTACGCCGCCCGCTGGATCGCCAGCGAGGAGCGCGCGAGCCGACGCCGCTTCGCCCTGATCATCTCACTGACCGCCAATCTCGGCCTGCTCGGCTTCTTCAAGTACGGCGGGTTCCTGGAGGCCAATTTCGAGAGCCTCGCGGCCATGGTGGGCGTCACCTACCACGCGCCCAAGTGGAACATCGTCCTGCCGCTGGGCATCTCGTTCTACACCTTCCAGACCCTGTCCTACACGCTGGACGTCTATCAGCGGCGCATAGCCCCCAGCCGCTCGTTCCTGAACTTCGCCCTGTTCGTCACCTTCTTCCCGCACCTGGTGGCCGGCCCGATCATGCGCCCGCGCGACCTGCTCTCGCAGTTCGCCACGCCCAAGCGCGCCAGCCGGCCGATGATGCTCTGGGGCCTGGCCCTGATGACACTCGGCCTGTTCGAGAAGATCGTGCTGGCCGACGCCTTCCTGTCGGGGCCCGCCGACAAGGTGTTCAAGGCCAAGGACGCGCTCCTGCCGCTCGACGCCTGGACCGGGGTCCTGGCCTTCGCCGGCCAGATCTTCTTCGACTTCTCGGGCTACACCACCACCGCCATCGGCGCGGCCCTGGTGCTGGGCTTCTCGCTGCCGCAGAACTTCAACTCGCCCTATGCCGCGGTCGGCTTCTCCGACTTCTGGCGGCGCTGGCACATCTCGCTTTCGACCTGGCTGCGCGACTACCTCTACATATCGCTGGGCGGCAACCGGAAGGGCCGCGTCCGCACCTATCTGAACCTGATGATCACCATGCTGCTGGGCGGCCTATGGCATGGGGCCAACTGGACCTTCGTGGTCTGGGGCGGGCTGCACGGCCTCTATCTCGCCGCCGAGCGGATGCTGACCGAGGCCTTCGGCCACCGCGAAGTCTTCAAGACCACCGCCTTCCGCCTGGCCGCCGGCGCCTTAACCTTCGTCCTGGTCTGCGTGGCCTGGGTCTTCTTCCGGGCGGCCGACTTCCCGACCGCCGCGCGCATCCTGGCCTCGATGGCGACCGTCCCGGCCAAGGCCAAGCCGCTGCTCTATCTCAACGACATCCTGCCCGTGGCCCTGATCGTCGCGACCCTCCTCGCCGGTCACTGGCGGCTGCGCGCCACCTCGCTGGAGGCCGTCGTCGCCCGCACCTCGCCCATCGTCCTGGCGACCGCGTGGAGCCTGATGGGCTTCCTGGTCCTGGCCAGCCAAGGCTCCGAAAATGCCTTCATCTACTTCCAGTTCTGAGCCGCCCCAGGCGCCCGACGCCGGGGGTCCGATCGGCGGGCCGGTCCAGGCGCAGGCCCCGATCGACGGCCTGGTTCATGCCGACGCGCTGGAGGAGGCGCATCGCACGATCCCCGACCGGCCCTGGGGCCGCATCGCCGTGATTGCGCTGGTCCTGCTGGTGGCGATGATGGCCGGCTGGGAAGGCTTCTGGCGCCACCAGGGCTACCACGCTGGCGACATCAAGGAGAGCGACGCCGCCTGGGCCGAGCAGCGCCGCC